>JBBIVS010000095.1:0-9728 GCA_037439605.1 Draconibacterium sp.
ACACAACATTGTTGGTCTGCAGCACCAAATCATATTCCTTCCGTGTGATATTTACAAAACAATAACCCGACATTAATGGCATTTCAACCCACTTTTTACGGTCTTTCCACTGCCTCAGTTTTTTTTGGATTGGAAGAAAATTTTCAATGTTTTTAAAATCGAGTTCCTGCTGAACCTTTTTTTCCGTACGTGAACGGGTGTAAACCACGTACCATTGTTTCAGATGATTCGTATTCTTATTTTCCATTGTAAATTAGCATGTTAGGCGTAAATTCCATGACTTCACAAATCTAATATTTTTCAATTGAATTTAAACCGTTTGTTTCGTAACAGATTTTTATAATTTTACAACTCTTATAATTCATATTTTAATGAATAATATTTTCAACATAAATCGCTGTTTTTTTGTTTTGATTATATGGCTTTTTATTTTTCAGTCATGCAAAACCGATGAGTTTAAATTCAGTGAAATAACTATAAAAGAAGACTTTGGTATAAAAATAATTACTCCGTTGTTTTCGGGGAATGATAAGTCAGGGCATAAAATGGAATTCAGGGATTTTATACACGACTGGAGCAAACCCATTGACGATCCATCAGGGCCTTATACTGTACTTAAATATTCAAACGGCACTTTTAAAACAATTCCAACCAGGTTAATTTTCGATTCATCATCAATCATTGATAGTTTGCAATTTTTGGTTCAGGGAAATTATATTTTGAATGATGCAGAACTTGCATTTATTGTAACCAACAGTTGTCCATTCCCCTTAAATATTCAATTACAGTTTATTTACCAAAATGTGGTTGGCCCGCCTGTTTTACCGCCAGCCTTTGAAGGAGCTGATTTTAACCAACTACAGGTAACACCGGTTACCACAGTTCATAAGGTTACGCTGGATTCAATGCAGTTGCAAAGTTTTATTTTAAGCAAAAGGTTACGATTGACTTCATGGTACAATCAAAATAATTTTATTTATCAAAACGATACCCTTTCAGCTAATTATCCAATAGATGTTTCAATAGTATTGACTGGCACTGTTAAGGCATTTCAATGAAAATTATCCTATACAAACGATATAGCTTGTATTATTTTGTCCTTGTTTTGAGTTTGCTTTTTAACAGCAACTGTTTTGGACAAATTACCGGTTCATTGTTTATGTTACCCAATAATTTTTACGCCCAAATGTATAACCCGGCTTACATGAGGAGCGACAAAGCAATAGAAATTTCAATAACAGGCCTCGGTGGTTTCTCGTTTCTGAACCAGGGAAACTTTAAAATTTCAGACCTGATAACCACCCCATCCGGCAGCCCGGTTATTGATCCGGTTCATTTTTATAATAACATAAATGAAAATAATTTTATCAGGCAAGATGTTGCCGTCCCGATGGCTTTTATAAGTATTCCCCTAAAAAGTGGGGTTTTCAGTTTTTATTACAAGGAAAATGCGGGCGGTGTTTTTAAATTCAAAAAAGATGTAATTGAGTTTCTTATAAACGGTAATACTGAACCCGAATACAAAGATTTTTATACCGATGCAGTTAAACTGTTGACGGCAGGTTATCGCGAATTTACTGTTGGCTATGCAAATAAAATGAATAAAAAGCTGGATGTCGGCATACATGCAAAACTTTTATTTGGCGCTACACTCGTTGATGCTGATAACTGGAATTTCAAAATTGAAACTTCCGCCGACGGTAAGCTGATAAATTTTAAGGCCGATGGCGATGGTCATTTAATGTTGCCGGTACCCGTTACTTTAAGGCCAGACAGTACAATTTACAGTATTGACAGTGAAAAGGCTTTTTCAAAATATATGAAAGCCTATCAAAATCCGGGTTTTGCTGTTGATTTGGGAATAAATTACCAGATCGACAAAAAAAACAGTTTTTCAGCAAGTGTAAGAGATTTGGGTATAATTAAGTACGACAATAACTCAATGACTTTAAGTGAAGATCAAAAATATGGATATATAGGATTTGATTTGGTTAATGCGGTTCGGTTTAACGAGGAAGCCGGATATACCAATCCGCTTTATTTGATTGATTTGTTAAAAGACAGCATTCGAAATGTTTGGCATCCAAAAGTGGTTAATAAAGGTTTTGTTTCTGTACTTGCCGCTAAAACTGTTTTTCATTTTCAGCATAACACTTCTGAAAATCTGTCATTTGGAATTACCAACCAATCAGCCTTTCAAAAAAACAACTTTCAAAATGTGTTAACATTGACTGCTATGCAAAGCTGGCCCAATTTTTCGGTGTTCGAAAACATAAATCTGCATGGAATAAGCGATGTTTCTGTTGGTGGAGGTTTTCAGTATGAAGGCGATTTTTTTCAGGCTTTTTTAGCAACCGACAACATTATTGCTTTTTACCATCCGGCTAACAATAAAACTTTTTCTGTTACAGCCGGTATTTGTATTTTACTCAATCACCAAAAATTTATAGATCCTGAAAAGCAAAAAAATAAAGGTATCAAAAACAGAAAAGGGAAAATATCCCCCGATTTGCCCTTTTACAAAGAACTTCGTGAATTGCGCTGATTCCCTGAGAACTAAATTATGTTATTTTTTCGGTTTGTTTTTCCTGAAATTTCATCTACTTTATTAACTTAAGCGCTCAAATCAAAATATATCAATAATGGCAGTTATTAAATTTGACGAAGTTCCGTACGAGCATGTAAAAGAAGGTTTAAAAAGAAAAATTATTCATACCAACGAATTAATGACTGTGCTGATTGATTTCAGCAATGGCCCGTGGGAAGCGCCTGAACCACCCCACTCGCATCCACACCAGCAAACATCTTACGTTGCGGAAGGCGAAATTATTTTTTACTGCGAGGGCGAACCCGACCAGCATTTGAAGGCAGGTGATATGTACGCTATTCCATCGGGATTAAAACACACCGTAAAACTGCTCACCAAAAATGTCCGGTTAATTGATAGTTTTTATCCTGTCCGTGAAGACTTCCTTAAAAAGGGCTGAAATAATGAGTAACTGAAAAACTGAAAAATTGTTTGACTGAAAAACTGAAAATTGATAATCAGGTTGTTTGTCATCGGTCATCGGTCATTGGTCATTGGTCATCAGGTGATACTGGATGCTGGATGCTGGAAAAGTTCAGGGTTCAAAGTTCAGGATTTGTTAAAAGCTATTGGTTGTCAAATTTTATGTTGGACACTTATGACCTTGGTGACAATTAAAACTGATGTTGTTTTCTTATTGCCTTTTATTCTGACTTCCTTCTTTTCTTCATTCTCGCATCCACGCATTCATGCATTCATGCATTATAGCATTCACGCATTGCAGGCATTCACGCATTAAAACCTGTAAACCATTGTCAAGCCACTCTGTTTCCGGTTACTCCAGGGGAAAATATCGAAATTTTTAATGTGCTCGTTGTCCCATTTATATTGGTGTGTTAAATAAACCAATTCTGTTGACAGAATACCAAAACCGGCGCCGGCAATGACGTCGGATATCCAGTGGGCATTTTTGGCTACCCGCATTAAACCAACCGAAGTCGCACAGGAGTATGCGCCGATACTGTACCAAATGCTTCGTTCACCGTACTCTTTATGCATGAAATGCGCTAATGCAAAAGCAACCGAAGTGTGGCCCGATGGAAATGAACGCGGTTTTCCGTTTGGGCGGTCAGAATCCATCCACGATTTAAGACTTGACACCATCAAATCGTTGATTAAAAGACTTTTCACCACAATTGCAGTACGGTTTCCTAAATTGTTTTTCCCTTTTACACCAACCGCATTTAACCCATAAACCACAGCAAGCGGCGCGTATTGCAAATAATCATCGGCGTGGCCCGAATATGAAAAGTTTTCCTGCACCCACTCCTGAAAATTTTCCTTTGCATCGGTAGAAAAGTGAAGAAGTGTGCCGGTTGTAATTAAAACTACAGGCGCAATAAAAGGTTTGATTCCTCTTTTTTTATCGTTGTATCTGAAATCAAGGCGGTCAATGGAATCCGGAGCCTCCCCCCAACCCCCACCCAAAGATGAGGAGTAAAAAGCTTCCTGACAAATATTAAATTCAAATTGCTGGAATGCAGGAAGTTCAGATTGTACAAACTTTTTGAAAGTATCGTTTGTTGTAAATGATCCTCCATACGAAAAATGCCCTGACACATTAACTAGGAAAAATATAATTGCAATTCTGAATTTCATCGGGGTTAAAAATAAAACATAAAGCGGAAATTACATCCGTATTTTGTTTGGTTATTTAATTTTAAATGGTTGATAAAACCTTATGTACTTTTTTTAACCTTCGTAGTAAAATTACAAACACCCAGGAAAAACCTTATTTAACTTTTCTCTTTTTTAAATCAGAAAAAAATAAGGTTTTAAGAAATAATTTTTAAGTTAATGTGTTGCCTTTACCGGTGGAAAGTTGTACGGTTGTTTGCATAGCCTTAAATTAGCGCAAAAAAAAATCAGGTTAGAGTGAAATCCAAATCAGAAAATATCCCTGTTTACAGCCTGCATAATTTTAGTTCGCACGGACGAATCAGCCAGCAATTTCAAGTGGAAGTTTTTGACACAAACCGCCATTTCAGCGTAAAATACCCGCACCGGCACGATTTTTTCGAGGTTCTGTATTTATCAAAAGGTTCAGGATTTCATATTATCGATAGCAACAAGTACGAAATTCAGCCGCCGTGCGTGTTTTTTATGTCCCCGGGTCAGGCGCACAAAATAGAGTTTTCAAATGACATTGAAGGGTACATATTTATTTTTACTTCAGAGTTTTACCTCATCAATCAAACCAACCAAAACAGGCTCATCGAATTTCCTTTCTTTTTCTCCATCAGGCAGGAAAACAAGCTGTTGATTTTGGAATCGGAAGAAGATATTTTATTCCTCGAAACCTTATTCAGAAAGGGAATTGCTGAGATTGCAAAAGGTGAAAATTATTCAGTTGAACTGCTGCGTTCAGTGCTCGACCTGATTCTGACTTCATGCTCCGTTTTGTACAAAACCGATGAAAATCTGTTGCCAAAAGGAAAGGGACATGTTGTCGTAAAAAGGTTCTTTCAACTAGTTGAAGACAATTACCAAAAGAACCTGCCTGTAAACGATTATGCCGGAATGCTGGCCATCACGCCCAATCACTTGACACAAACTGTAAACCGGTTAACAGGAAAATCTTCATCCCAAATTATTAAGTCGAAACAGGTACTCGAAATCAAACGTTTACTGGTTCACACTAACTTGTCGGTTACCGAAATTGCCAATCGCCTGAATTTTCCCGATCAATCGTACTTTGCTAAGTTTTTTAAACGCGAAACCGGGATTTCCCCTTCACAATATCGTTTAAAACAACTGGAATAATCATGCAAATAAACAATTTTCAGATTCTATTAAATCATTGGTTTTTAATTGCTTTATTTCAAATTAATTTCGATTGCGATAAAATAAATCCATGAATAATACCTAAATTACATGGTTTTTTACAGTGCTATGTAAATTATATTTTATTGCTTTGCAAACAGAAATTACTTAATCATTTAAAATCATAAAAAATGGCAAATTACTTTAATTCACTTCCTTTGCGTCTTCAGTTGGAGCAATTGGGAAAATGCGATTTCATGGATGAATCGGAATTCGCAGACGGCGTAAAAAAACTTATTGGTAAAAAAATAGTTGTTCTTGGCTGCGGCGCACAGGGACTTGCACAGGGATTGAATATGCGCGACAGCGGACTTGATATTTCGTACGCGCTTCGCAAAGTGGAAATCGATGAAAAACATATTTCGTATATCAATGCCACTGAAAATAAGTTTGCAGTAGGCACTTTCGAGGAAATGATTCCATCTGCCGACCTGGTATTGAACCTCACCCCCGACAAATACCACACTCCGGTTGTGAAAGCCGCGATGCCGCTGATGAAAAAAGGCGCATGTCTTTCATACTCCCACGGTTTTAATATTGTTGAAGAAGGAATCGACATTCGCAAAGATATTACAGTAATTATGGTTGCGCCCAAATCTCCGGCATCGGAGGTTCGGGCTGAGTTTTTACGCGGATTTGGCGTACCGACTTTAATTGCTGTTCACCGCGAAAACGACCCGAACGGCGACGGACTTGAAATTGCAAAAGCATATTGCGTTGGCACAGGCGGACACAAAGCCGGTGTTTTACACTCATCGTTTGTGGCCGAAGTAAAATCGGATTTAATGGGCGAACAAACCATTCTTTGCGGCGTTTTGCAAACCGGTTCAATCCTGTGCTTCAACAAAATGGTTGAAAAAGAGATCAATCCCGGATATGCCTCAAAATTAGTTCAGTACGGTTGGGAAGTAACTACTGAGGCGTTGAAACTCGGCGGAATTACGCACATGATGGATCGTTTGTCGAACCCGGCTAAAATAGAAGCGTACAAACTGGCCGAAGAATTGAAAACGATTATGCGTCCGTTGTTTGAACATCACATGGACAACATTATGTCGGGCGAATTTTCATCAACCATGATGAAAGACTGGGCCGCAGGCGACAAAGATCTGTTGAGATGGCGCGCTGCAACCGCCGAAACCGGTTTTGAAAAAACTCCCGCCGGCGACGTGGAAATAAAAGAACAGGAATATTTCGATAACGGAACTTTAATGGTTGCATTTGTAAAAGCAGGTGTTGAACTGGCTTTTGATGTAATGACTGAAACCGGAATAAAAGCTGAATCGGCTTATTACGAATCGTTGCACGAAACACCGCTGATTGCCAACACCATCGCACGTAAAAAACTATACGAGATGAACCGCGTGATTTCCGACACAGCCGAATATGGCTGCTACCTGTTCGATCACGCCTGTCAGCCGTTACTGGCCGATTTTATGAGCCGGATTGACACCAACGTAATTGGCGAAAATTTTAACGAAGGGAAAGACGGACATGTTGACAACCGCGAATTGATTGAAATTAACGAGGCAATACGGTACAGCGAAGTGGAAATTATTGGCGCCGAACTGCGCGAAGCAATGGAATCGATGAAAGCGATTATCTGACCAATATTGAATATTTTGAGAATGGCTCTGTCGGTTGGCAGGGCCATTTTTTTTGCAACAAACCGGGGTTGCCATTTGCATTTCAACACCAACAGTGCTGTTTTCAACCCCAAAAAACAGATTAATCGTTTTAAATTACTGTTTTGTCCATTCATTCGAAATCTGAAAATTCAGATGAAATATTACTTTTAGAGGCAATATATAAAACCAGACAAACAAAGTTAAAACAAGGATTCGCCATTTCGGCATATCATAATATGGAAGAAATTTATGTAAAAATCGATTCTTTGCTGGCACAGCCATTACGTTCGGTAAAACAGGAAAAAATGAAGGAATATCTGGATTACTTTGAATCGAAATGTGCCAAATCGAAAACGATGACCACCGAAACAAAAATGTATATTCCGGGCGGTGTTCAGCATAATCTTGCTTTTTATAATCAGTTTCTGTAAGCTTCCGGAAATAATACCAAATATCTTGTTGTACTTGTATTAATATTTTTGGGGATAATGTTTATTGTCCGTGTTTTAAAAAATAGTTCTAAAAGGTTGGTTATTTTCTAAATCATAATCTGACTGATTAAAAATCAAATAAAAGCCCAAATAAACACAAAAGATAAAAATTGGTTGTTTCCACATTAAAATAAAAAAGGGTTACGACTTTTGTAACCCTTTCATTTTCAGTGACCCTGGAGAGACTCGAACCCCCAACCTTCTGATCCGTAGTCAGATGCTCTATCCATTAAGCTACAGGGCCTTTTTATTTTTCTTTAAAAGCGGTGCAAATATAATACTTTTTGTAAATTATTCATCCAGTTCCTCAAAATCATCAAAATCCTCTTCCCTGTTTTGTTTCAGCATTTCAAGTATTTCGTTTCTCGACATCACTTTAACATTGGTAACTATCATATCATCATCCAGAAAATCACCATATTGGTTACATTCGTCAATAACACTTCGGAATACCTTTTTCAAATCGGTTTGTAATGGCAACATTACCAAAACAGTTGAAAATTCTTCCGAAAAATCCATCGATTCAAACTCTCCCCCATATTGACTGATTTGATAAATAAGCTCATCTTTTAACAGTTTTTGTTGGGTTACGGTTAAAATCTTGTTTTGCTTTTTATTGATAAAAACCACGTAATACCTTAGTTTCTGACCTTTACCACCCAACCCTGTGGAAATAAACACCTGTTGTTCCTCGAGCAACGAACTTTGAATTAGCATTCTGCTTTCCTGCATTGCAAGCACAGCCCACTGTTTTATTTCGCCTTCAGCTACGGCAACAAATTTTTCGATTGTGCGAAATGCCTTTACATCATCAATTGCAGCAATTACCAGTAAAATTTTACGTTTCCGTTCCAAATCAACTTCAGGTAGAAACAATTCATCCCTGTTTTCGAAATATTTTTCAGAATTGGCCCTTTTGCGGATTTTATTTGCAGTTTCAAAATATTTTACCTGAATATCAATATCAATCTGCTCTTCAAGAATACTAAAGTTCTCAGGCAAACTGTCGAGTACCTTTTGAATTTGATGATAAAATTGTTTCTCTTCCATCTTCTGTAATAATTCGAACAAAAATAGTTACTTGTTGTAATAAGTGAAGAACATTCTGATTTTATTTTATATGAATGGAATTGGATTATATTTGTGAGGCTTATTTTGAACGAATATAAATACAAGGCAGAGGAAAGGGGCGAAGTGAAATTAAGCGAGGTTAAACATAGCGAAACAGTAGTAATTACAAAGGTTCTGGGGCACGGTTCGTTTCGGAAAAGAATTTCTGAAATGGGATTTATCAAGGGCAAAGAAGTTAAGGTAATAAAAAATGCCCCATTTAATGGTCCCTTTGAATTTAAAATAATCAACTATAATATTTCCCTTCGCAAATCGGAAGCCGATTTAATTGAAGTAATTCCGGTAAACGATTTTATTAAAGACGAAAATAAAAATTATCAGGGAGTTATAGATCGTGAAATTGAACTGGTCAATCAGTCGGAAAGAACTAAAATTATAAACATCGCATTGGTTGGCAATCCCAACAGCGGAAAAACAACTTTATTCAATTACATCTCCGGGGCGAAGGAAAAGGTGGGCAATTACAGCGGCGTTACTGTTGACATAAAAAAAGCCACTTTCCACACAAAAGGATATACTTTTAATTTTTATGATTTACCCGGGACTTACAGTCTGACAGCTTATTCGAAAGAAGAAATTTTTGTTCGTGAATTTGTTTATGAACAAACTCCCGATATAGTAATCAATGTGCTCGATGCAACCAACCTGGAAAGAAACCTTTTTCTCACCACACAACTAATTGACATGGACGTGCGCATTGTTGCAGCACTAAACATGTACGACGAACTGGAAAAGAAGAAACTGTTTTTTGACAAGGATGAGTTGGCAAAATTGTTGGGAATCCCATTCGTTCCAACAATCAGTTCGAAGGGAATCGGTCTTGAAAGCCTGATTGACAAAGTAATCGAAGTTTTCGAGGGCAGGGACCAAATATCGAGGCATATTCACATCAATTACGGTAAAGATTTGGAAGAGGCGATAAAAATAGTCCGCCAAAAAATAAAGGTGAACCGGCCAATCACCGACAAAATTTCATCGAGGTTTCTGGCCATAAAACTTTTAGAGAAAGATGAACAGGTAAATTCTTTGCTTTCGAATTACCCCAATTTTGAGGATATCAGAAAAAGC
>JBBIVS010000096.1:0-5584 GCA_037439605.1 Draconibacterium sp.
AAGAATTTAGGGAGTGGTTTCCCCGCATCGCTGCACAAGGTTTTAAACAGTACAAAATTGTGCAATGCCACATAATGGTAACTCGAAGTGAGTTCGGTTTGTGCGCCATCCGGATAAACCTGGTCTTTCATGCTTTCGGTCATCGCGCCGATAGCGTAACTGAGCCACTCTTCGGCCAGTTTAAATTCGGGCCAGGCGGTTGCAACGGTTGCCAGCCCCGAAATTTCCATGGTAAGCCAGTTATTTTGGGCATGAAAATACCTTGTATAATGGGCGTGGTCGGGCAGACTGCTGAGAATTAAAAGTCGGGTTGTCGGCGAAATATAGTTTGTGTTCATTAATTCGAAAAACACCTTTGCCCATGTTTTAACCCTGAAACTTACTTCGAGGCCGCGCCACATGGCGGTGCTGGTTCTTACCCCGAGATAGGGCCAGCTTTCAATAATCCAGTCTTTGGTGAATGAATCGATGTATTTTGCATAAACCGGATTACCTGTTTCGTAATAGTAAGGCATTAAATACGATACCGGATAGTGCCGGTTAAGGGCCCAGGCCCATTCGATATCGTCTTCGGGCCCATTGTACGACCATTTCAAATGACCGTTTTCCAATCGCGGAACCTGCCCGGCCACGTTCTGAAATGTAAAAATATCTTTGATTATCGAATCGGCGGCGAGTGTGGTTTTTTGAGAAACCGGTGGCTGTTCCTTTTTAAGCCGTTTGGCCGATTCGCTTGATTTGTAATATTCCAGCAACAATCCGCACGCTTTGGGCAAATCGCCTTTTTGGTATGCTTTTTTTACATTTTCCAATCCTATGTATTCAAGGTTCAGGTTCTGAAAAATGGTTTCCATATTATCAGGATATGCTTTGCAAACATCTTCAATTGAATTGATTTGCTGCCAGTTTTGGGCAGAAATGAATCCTGAAAATACCAGGTAAAAGAGAGTTAAGAAGTAAGTTTTAAGTTTCATCAATTGTTGGTTTAAGTTTTACAAATTTCTCTAAAATTAGCTTTTATGTTCAACATTCATATTGCGGCTCATGCAGCGGGCGCTCTTTTTTGAGCGTGCGTGGATGAGCCGGGTTTTCTGTATTCCTCTTAACCCCGACTTTCAAGTCGGGGCAAAGGATAGAGCATTGTTCCAGTTTTATATCCACATCTTTGATGGTTTTAAAATCAGTTCCGGCACTCAGGCTGGTGAACAAATTCTCAAACAATTTACGGCTTTAACCATTAATTCGTTTTCAATTTATACAAATACAACTGGCTGGGGCCTGGCCAGGGTTTTTCGGGGGCACGATCCCGATTGCGTTTTATAGTTTCCCATTTTAAAATGTACCGCAATCCCGGCTCAGAAAAATCGCCGATATCTTCTGATATCTGAATCAGTAATCCCGGAAAATCGCCTTCCACTTTCAGGCTGGCATTTAACGGCTCCGGTTTTAGCACTTTTCCAATGTTTTCAAATTTGCCATTCAGTAAAATGGTTCCGTTTCCGTATTTGATGTGCCAGTAATCCACTTCGTGATTTCCATCGTTTCTTTTTTGAAAATCTTTGAGCAAAATATCGCTGTTGATGCTGCCACCACCCGAAAAAAACCAGCGGTAATCCCAATTGGTAATTTGTTTGTAAACCCATTTTTTATTCTGAATCTGAGCCGAATAAAACTGAGTATTACCTTTTTCATCAAACTTATGATACACAAATACAGGGTTATTTTTTTCATCGAGAACCATTTTTGCAGCCAGATTGATGATTCCTCCTTCAACCGGAATCGGGTCAACAATCAACGATTTCTGATCGAGTGTTGCCGGAAGATGGATTGGTTTTCCAAATGCATCGAACCAGTTTTTCAGGTCGGGGCTTTTCATGTACGAAAGGTCGTGATTGGTTGAGCAGTCGGGTGTATCGCGCCAAACCCAGTACATGTGGTACCAGCCGTCTTTCATTATAACCGGCTGGGTTTGGTAGGCATTCATCAGGCCCTGTCCATCAGTTAATGGTGTGTCGAGCAATCGTTTCCAGGTTTTGGTTTCTGTATTATAAATATTGTAGATTTCGTTGCCGTTGCCACTGCCGCCATCACGATAATGGTAAAGCATTTCGCCTTCGCGGGTAAGCATAAAATGCGGGTAAGTGGTTTTTTTTTCTTCAGTTCCCACCATTTCGAAAATCTGTTCCAGCGTTGAAATATCGTTGGGTTTTGTACTTCTGAAATAGGTGAGCGGATGCACATGCACATTTCCGGAAAGATGAATAAAACCATCATTATCGATGCCAATTGTAAGATAATTATGGCTGTCCCAGCCAACAACCGTGCTTGTACCACCCGCAGTTTCGCGCGTTGTAGCAGGTAAAACATGGAGTTGAAAATGGTCTTCATTCAGGTTCCGCTGCCCAACCACAGTGCGGCGTTCGGCATTGTAAAAGGTAATGTACTGCCGGTTTCCGTGGGTGTACAAACAGAAACCAACCGGATGCCCGGCCCAAACGCTGTCGATATTAATGGTTTGAACGATGGATTCGGTTTGGTTGGTTTCGTCAATAACTACCTGTAATTTGGTGTTTTGCGATATTACCGAAAATGTTAAAGTCAAAAACAGAATCATTAAGATGTGTTTCATTTTGTTCAAATTTCAAAGTTTTCATCATTTTGCGGCTCATTTAATTTTTGCTCATTTTAAGTGGGTTTGAACGAGCCTGGTTTGTAATTTGTTTTTCTAATCCCGGGTTAAAACCAGGGCTATTTATGGCGCACTCCCGAGGAATTTATCATAATTTAATTGTTGCACTACTTCCTGCATAAACTGTTTTTGGTAAATCTACCGAAATGTTTGTCATTCTTTCTTTTTCATTCCATACGGCATTGTAAACATCTCCTTTTTTATCCATTTTTTCTGAAACAGAAAGGTGATATTTTAAAAGTTCCCGATTGGGGTCGGCTACCGAAATTTCTGAAATCCTTTCACCGTTCATTTTTATCATTACAATTCCGGGATTGTCGCAAACCAGTTTCAGTTTCTCTGTAATCTGAATTTCGCCGGCTCTGTAAAAAACTGCCTGGAAAATTTGCAATCCTTTGTGTTTTACTGCTTGTAATTCTGCCGTATTTGAAATAATTTCAACACTGTTTTTTGATTTGTTTTGCTCCAATTTTTCTAATGAAGTGGCCGGAACAACAATGTATTCATAAGATTCTTCACTTGGTTTTTCGCCATGATTCAGCCAAAGTTTGAAAACATCCAGTTTTACCTCATCTTTTGGAGAATCGGTTTGTTTGTTGATGTCCCACCACGAACCGGTTGCCTCACTGTTTTTAAGATTAACCTTAGTGGCTTCAGGAAAAACATAGCCCACGCCATCCTGAAAAACCCAGTCAACACCAGCAATTTCACGTTCACCCTTTTCCAAGACAATTTTTTTATCGTTACTGAAAACAGTGACATCACTGCGTAACAGACACTGGGTGAGCGTGGTAACAACAGGAAGATTCTGGCGACACGAAATACCGGTTCCAAGACAAACATATTCATCGTCGAAAAAGAACCAGCTTTTACGGGCAATCAGCGGGTCGTGCGGACTGCGGAAATCGAAAGCCGCCGCACCATATTTGCCATCGGTAACGGCACCAACGAATGAGGTAAGTCCCAGTTTTTGAATTTCACCGGGCTCAGGCAAATTCTTTTTTTGCATGATAGTGGCCCCGGGAACTTTCTGATAATCAAAAACAGGAGCCAAATCATAATACTCATCGCCGGTTCGCGAAATATGGTTGGTTCCGTCGCCGCGATGATGATTTTTGAGTCCTTCACTGTTGTAGCCAACCTCCATGTTGTAATTACGGGTTGAATACATTCGCACCGATGCAAACCAACCGGGACGCTGAAATGTAAAATGTTCGGTATTCCAGTAAAATGTTGCGTGCGAGAGTGTTGATCTGGTATTATTATCCCTGGTACTTTTTATCTCCTGAAGTTCATTTTTACGATAATCGGTGGTTTTTAGGAGTTTATCAATATCACTTGAACCATAAGGATTTAAGGCCCCTTCACGTGAAATACTACGGTTTTTCGCACCTGGGTCGGGGAACTTTCCGTAAACCAAGTGTTTGCAAATGCCGTCGAGGTAATAATCCACTAACCGGTTTATCGGTTTTTCAGCAAATGCATAACTTGTGTTTGCCACATAATCAGCCCATTCGATAAACGCCGAAGCATAACTTGTACCATATGATAGCGTGTTATTCACCCCGTCAGTTCGGTGATGAAAACTATAACCGTACTGAATACCGCGTCCATATTCCGAGCGGTTGTCAAATCCGGCAATATCGCGCATAAAACCGAAACCATACCCGGCGCCAATCCATTCAACAAACTTAATTTCGCTTTCAATTACCCTGATAACTTTATCGAACGTTACTTTATCATTCAGAAAAAGCATGTTTTTAGCCTGAATTCCGGCAATTTTAATCCGGTCTCCTCCCGGACGGGCGCCAGGTGCTTCGATTGTTGCACGACCTAAAATTACCTGTGTTTTATCAACCAAATCTTTCGGCAGTTCATCTCCAATCAGTAACATCAGCATTACCATATCTCCCGGAGTTCCGATTTGATTATTCCACCAGTTATCGCAGATATAATCGTTCTCCACCCAATTTTTTAGTGCAAGTTCAATTGTACTTTTTACTTTTTTGCTTCGGTAAAATTTTGAGGATTTTGTTTTGTATGCTCTTGCCAGTGTGACCATATTTGCAGAATGAAACCTGTGCTGAAATCCTTCGCGCGAAACGTCTTTGTAATCGATTCCCGGCCAGGTACCATCGGATTTAATTGAATTGATTAGAGTTTCGACTTCTTTATCGTCAACAGCAGGTTTCATCAAGGTTTCTATCACCCTCTTTTTGATGATTTCGAAATCGGAGGGTGCAGAAAATCCGGCTTTCAGAATACCGAAAAGCAAGAGGATTAAAATCAGTTTTTTTTGTTTGATCATTTTATTTATTGATTTAGTTTTTGTTCATTCATATTCAGTTTTTCGTTTTGCGGCTCATGCTATGTTCGTGCTTTTTTGAGTTGGCATAAATAAGCCTTTTTACTTCGTTATTCTGATCCCCAACTTGAAAGTTTGGGTTAGTCATGTCAAACTCCCCCTTTTTTGAAATTTCAGGAAAGGCTACTCTTCCGGCCTTTTATTTTTCCAGAGTTTAAAATCGTCCCAGTAAATCTGAAGCGTTTTGTTTTTACTTCGCATAAAATCAATTAAGCCTTTCGAAGTGTAAAGTTTAAGGGGATTAAATTCGGTAACTCCATCCGGATTTTTGTCCTGTGAGTTATGTGTTACACGGATTACATCGAAAACAACTTCCTTTTTTCCTCCATCAGGCTGAATGGTCATATAATACCTACCTGTTTTGCTGTCGCCTTCCTTGTAATAACATTCGGCAGTAAACCATTTTCCGATTGGAACTTTTACGTTGGTGTTGATTTCGTCCCAGAGGGTGGTGTATTTCTGGCTGCCATTTTCAAACAGTTCGCAATCCTGACCATCGAGGATGAAATACAAATCACTTTCTCCGGTTA
>JBBIVS010000096.1:5631-7166 GCA_037439605.1 Draconibacterium sp.
GAAACCGATTTGGAACCGACTGGCTCCAGGTGATATTATTCCAGTATTCGGCAATGGTAAGCCAGTTAATTTTCTCAGGGTAAGTTCGAACAGTTTTAAAATCTTCAGGCAGAAATATTCTCACTGACTGATAAAACTCCTTCCACCCCACCGAATTTCCGTAAATATTAGCTTGAATACGACCCTTTTTGCCCTCAACATTAGGCTCATTCAGCCAAAAATGAAGAACGTGGTTTTGAGGATTTCCGGGTTCTTCGATAATTTTTGCAAACCTTTGAGATTCGGTACCGCCCTGGTACTGCAGGCTGAAATTTCCCACATCGGGATGGTTGTCGAAATCTGCAACCCAATCGTTGGGCGCGTCAACTGATAAATCTTTGCCGGTAATATCGGCATCGGAACCTTTGGGAACAATTGCAGATCCGGGCTCAAATCCCGATTGAAAAATCAATTCTTCCTTATTTATCGATTCATTTTCAGTTCCGTTTTCCTGTGCGCAGGCAATAAAAACTGTGAATTGTAAGAGTGAAATCAAGACTATTTTCTTCATAATTATAAATTTTAGTTTTCCGAAAGCCTAACTTTCAATGTTGTCTTTCCATTTTCCACCGTCCAGGCGGGGATGCGGATTTCAATACGTTTCAGTCCTTCAATCTGGCGATCGAGCTCCAACGGCGCAGGGTACAACGAAACTACTGATAACTGAAGTTCTGGATGAGTAAGATTTTCAAGTTTCAGTGTTTTTCCATCTTGTTTTAAAACTGCGCCACCTTTTACCAGTTCCACATCAGCTTGTGTCAGCATTTGCCAGGTAATCAGTTTTGTTTTATCCGAAGTTTCAATATTATCTTCTATCAATAATGAAGTGGGACTGTCTTTGATAAACCTTCGTGACGCACTTTTAACCAAATCGCCCAAAGTAACTGACAAATCGAAAGTAGCTTCCGGATTATCACCGTTTTTGAAGCTGGTTAATGTTGCAAGACCCTCCGTTTTATGCAACGAATCATTTATTGTAATTGTGCTGTGTCCATAATTATTTTTGGTAAGTAAAGTCCAGCGCTCACAAGTTTGACAACGTCCCCACAAATCGAATCCGGTTTTTTCCAGTTCATTATAACCCTGGTTTCCCGGATCGATTGACCATCGTACGCCATTCAATTCAAAAATAAACGAACCGCCATCCATGTTTCCGTGGTTCACCATTCCACGACCACCTTTCCCTCCAAAATAATAATTGTGTGGGTCGTTTTCTCCGCCAGTAAAAATTACAATCGGATTTGATCCTTCACCTTTCCATGCTGTCGGTATTTTTTCTTCCCCTTTTTCTTCATACTGTGAAAGCCAGACAAGCGCTGCCCCTGCCAAACGTGACAATGTTCCCATTTCTTCAACAGGAATTAAAAACCTTTCCTTTTCGAAAAAAGCTTTGTTACCGGTTTTTGATGCAAACCATGCCAGGGTAATATCACCACTTTCTCCCCGTTTATCACCACAATCGGCAAAATTGTAGTACCATCCAGAGGGAGCATTTG
>JBBIVS010000096.1:7218-8406 GCA_037439605.1 Draconibacterium sp.
GCCGGGTATTCCGAATGTCCAAAATCGGTACCAAAAGCGCTTTCGAGCATCGCAACAGTTGCCACAGAAAAACTGGTACCGTAACTCCAGTACGTTGAACCTTCGGGATAAACGCCATCCGGACCATATTCAGCCAATGAATGTGGAAGTCCGTCCAATGCCCGGTAGATAGTTTTGGCAGCAAGTTCGGGATCAACTTCGGCTATGGCAATGGAAGCAGCAATCATTCCGCCGTTGCACACCTGGTTCCAGTTGTTGGTACCGTAAGCCCAGCCCGGATTCCTCCCGTTTTCGGGCCAACTGGGTTCAATGCCTTTTTCAATCAGTGCAGTTTTAGCCAGTTCGATGGTTGATTTTGGCAGTTTTCCGGCAGTCCAGTCGAGCGCAATGGCAACTGCCATGCTCATTTCGGCCACATCGAGGTAATGCGACGGGTTCCAGTCGGAGAAGTTGCAAACGGCAATCACTTCATCGTTAATCCTGTTTAAAACTTTCGAATCTTTGTCAATGCGGTAAACCATACCGAGCATATTCATGCGGTACAGCATTTCGCGGCTGACCCCCAGCAAACGTAGGCCTTCGAGTTTTCTTTCGAGCAAAGGTTTTTTCTGAATTTCTGCTGCATTGGCCTGAATGACTTTGTACATGTTCTGAATTACCGGGTCGGATTTCAGTTTGGCTTTCACCAGTTTCTCAAGTTCGGTATTGAACACCAGCCGGGGCTGTGTTTTCCGGAGATTTTTTTTCAGATATTCCACGGTAAATGGATTTTCAAGTTTTTGGGGTTCATGTTGTTGCGCAAAAGCAGGAAACATAAACACAATACTCAGGAGTACGATCAGCAAATTCAATTTTGTTTTCATTTCAGTTGGTTTTAGATGTTAAAAATTATTGTATTCCTTTTTATAAAACCGGCGTTTTAGCCCGGTGTTTGGTATTTCTCCTTTTTGTTGGCTTTAGTGTTTAATTTTTTAACGGCTAAAGCCGGCATTCATCAGTAGTCCTGTTATCACCGGGCTAAAGCCGCGGTATAAAATAAATTTCTTTTTTTCGCCGATTTCTAAAACTTCAATTTCCTTTTTCCCCGATTCAATTACTGAATCAGCAATTTGTATTTCTGGAGCCTTTTTTCAAATGGAATTACCAAAGTGACAAAATACAACTTCTCCTTTTCCTGAGTTTTTTTCA
>JBBIVS010000096.1:8423-9706 GCA_037439605.1 Draconibacterium sp.
AGGGCGGGGCTCTTTTTTTGTATAAAGAAATGAAACCCAACCTTCCTCTTCGACCTGTCCAGTTGTAACCGTGTATCCCAGTTTCGATAGAGCGTCAGGCATACTCGTGTTCTTTGTCGCGCGGATATTTGCGCGTCCAGTCTATTAACAGAAAACACCACTTTTTTGGGTATTTTTCATCGCTGGTTTGCCAGTACACCTTTGCCATTGACTTCCAGAATCCCATACGGTTGAGTTGCCAAACCCTTTCATTCTCGGGCACAGGCCGGGTTCCCCAATTGATATCATCATCGCAAAAGTAAGTAGGATAATCGCTTTGCCTGATAAAGATGTGTTTCAGTGCGTTGTCGGCAGCTTCAAAATCCTTTTCAGTGGCAGTGTTTCCCAAAGCTGCCTTTTTGGAATTTCTGTCGATAAAATGTTTTACAGAAATTCTATCCCTGAAATAGTTTAAAAGTTCGGTTGCCACCTGTTCGGGTTTATTGGATGACAGTTTTACTTTTTTGATGCCAGGTTTTGTTAAATCGAGGCGGGACAAAAGTTTTGCTGTTTCGGTTGGTGTTTGGGCAAATCCGATTTCAAAAAAGAGGCATAAAAAGATGGAAATCAGAATAGTAATTTTCGGGGTTTGAGTTTTGCTTTTTAGGCAGGTAATGGTTTTCATATTAAATTAAAAACTCATTTGTATTAATCTTTAAACCGTTGGCTTCAGCCAACGGTAAAGGATAATTTTTTATAGTAATTTTTAGTTATCATTTTAAATCCGGTAATAGCCAGCTATCTTTTGCCGTCAGTTTCAACTGACGGATTTTTTATTAAAAAAGAGAACAAAGCCGCAACCCGCAGGTTACGGATTACGGCTTTAAATTCTATGCAAAAACTATAATGTATAAGAACTTCCTTTTTCTACCAGCCTGGATTTTGACCTAAATTCGGGTTTTGTGATAATGAATTGGTTGGTATCGGCCACAAATAATGTTTGGCTTCATCAAATTTTGGAGTGGCATAATCTGTTCCCAGGTATGGTTCGAGATATGGTATCCCATTAATCAGTGAAGATTTGATTGTAGCCTTTTTTTCCGGGTCGAACCGTTGTTGATTGGCAGCATCCCAACGCATACCGTAATCCTTGTTCAGTAATTTTTTACCCAGCTTCCAACGGCGCAGGTCGTCATACCGGAATCCTTCCATGAATAATTCAACACGTCTTTCACGGCGAATTTCAACGATATTTGAAGAGACGCCCCAACTTGCGTATCTTGGATCCATAGGCGGGTTAAGCG
>JBBIVS010000097.1:0-4886 GCA_037439605.1 Draconibacterium sp.
AACGGAACATTAATTGTGGCACGCGATATTGCACATGCACAAATTAAGAAGATGCTGGATGAAGGTAAACCAATGCCCGGATATTTCAAAAACCACCCGGTTTACTATGCCGGCCCGGCAAAAACGCCAAAAGGCATGGCAAGCGGCAGCTTTGGCCCAACAACGGCCGGAAGGATGGATGTTTATGTAAATGAATTTATGAGTCACGGCGGTTCAATGGTAATGCTTGCCAAAGGAAACCGCACTCAGCAGGTTACCGACGCATGTAAAAAGTATGGAGGTTTTTATCTTGGTTCAATCGGCGGACCTGCGGCAATTTTGGCAAAAAACAGCATTAAAAAGGTCGAAATTGTGGATTTTGAAGAGTTGGGAATGGAAGCCGTTCGCAAAATCACAGTTGAAAATTTCCCGGCATTTATTATTGTTGATGATAAGGGGAATGACTTTTTTAAAAAGTTGTAGTCAAAACTATGAGGGCCGTTTATTACGAACAATTTCAGGGACCGGTTGAAATCCGTGAAGTTCCAAATCCAAAGGTTTCGGCTGACAGTGTAATTGTTAAGGTTGAAGCTACCGGACTTTGCCGCAGCGACTGGCACGGCTGGATGGGGCACGATCCGGATATTGTTTTGCCGCATGTTCCGGGTCACGAACTGGCCGGAGTAATTGTTGAAAAAGGATCAGAAATCGGAAATTTTAAAGCAGGCGACAGGGTAACTGTGCCATTTGTGAGTGGTTGCGGTCATTGCCCGGAGTGTGTTTCGGGAAATCACCAGGTTTGCGATAATCAGTTTCAACCGGGCTTTACTGCCTGGGGTTCGTTTGCCGAATACGTGGAAATTAAATATGCCGATATTAATTTGGTTAAACTGCCCGAAGAAATTGATTTTGTAACAGCTGCAAGTTTGGGATGCCGGTTCATTACTTCATTCCGGGCGGTCATCGACCAGGGAAAAGTGGCTGCCGGTCAATGGGTTGCTGTGCACGGTTGCGGTGGAGTGGGACTTTCGGCAATCATGATTGCCGCCGCTGCCGGAGCAAATGTAATTGCGGTTGATATTGATGACGAAAAGCTGAAACTTGCCAAAAAAGCAGGTGCTGATTTTCTTATCAATGCAAAAAAGGTTCAAAATATTCCCGATGAAATCAGGAACATTTCAAATCGGGGAGCTCATTTGTCGATTGATGCACTTGGAAGCCAGGAAACATGTTTCAACTCAATTTCCTGTCTGCGAAAAAGAGGAAAACACATTCAGGTTGGATTAATGACCGGCGACCACAAACATCCGAAAATACCGATGGACAAAGTGGTTGCACATGAACTGGAAATTCTGGGAAGCCATGGTATGCAGGCTTTTCGATACTCGGATATGTTCGAAATGATAAAAACCGGAAAATTAAAACCGGAATTATTGGTTGGAAAAACCATTTCGCTTGATGAAGTGCCTGAAGCGCTGGCTAATATGAACAAATTCGAAAATGTGGGAGTTACTGTAGTAAATAAATTATAATTAATGGAATACTGATGATATTGATGAAAACGATTTTCACTGTTTTAATTAGTGCAAATCTTTTGAAATCTGCGTCATCAGTGTTCTAAAATCTTTTAAAATGGAAAACCTTAAAATAACAATCATTCAGCCCGATATCATATGGGAAAATGTTCAGGCTAACCTGGATAAATATTCAAAAATCGTTGGTGATATAGAATCGACCGATATGATTGTTTTGCCCGAAATGTTTACCACTGGTTTTACAATGAATCCGGAAAAACTTGGCGAAACGATGGAAGGAAATTCGGTGCAATGGATGAAAAAACTGGCAAAAGAAAAAAACGCCTCGGTTGTTGGAAGTTTGATTATTGAAGAAGCCGGAAAGTTTTATAACCGGGCAGTTTGGGTTTTCCCCGATGGAAGAACAGAATCTTACGACAAACGTCATTTATTTGCAATGGGGCAGGAGCATCTCAACTATTCTGCCGGGACAGAAAAAGCTGCAATTGAATTCCGTGGCTGGAAGTTTTGCCCGTTCATTTGTTATGATTTAAGGTTTCCTGTTTGGAGCCGTAATACTGAAAATTACGATGTATTAATATATATGGCTAATTGGCCATCGCCAAGGCATCATCACTGGAAAGCTCTGCTGGTGGCGCGCGCAATCGAGAATCAGTCTTATTGCTTTGGTGTCAATCGCACTGGAATTGACGGAAAAGGATTAAAATATATGGGGGATTCGTGCATGATTACTCCAAAAGGAATTGCTGAGTTTTTAGATGAAAATGAAACAATTCAAACCTTCGAAATATCATATTCCGAACTTCAGGATTACAGGAAGAAGTTCCCATTTCTTGCCGATCGGGATAACTTTCAACTACTCAATTAACCGGTATTTTTTATTTTTAACTTCCTTTTTACAGAATTCATATCTTTAATAACTAATTTATTAGTTATATAAATATCAGTAAAGCAATTAATTAAAAATTATTTTAAAATATAACTAAAAATTTAGTTTGTAAACTAAAATTTTAGTTGTATATTTGGAGTGGATATCCAAAAGAGTGTAAAATTTAAAGTTTAAAGTTCAAAGTTTAAAAATCAAAAATCATGAAAACAATTAAAACGATGTTAATGATTACTGTTTTTCTTGGAACTGCCTTCTGGCAGGTTAAAGCTCAGGAAAACAAAAGTAAGGATAGAATTTATACCGAAGTTGAGGAAATGCCGGAATATCCGGGAGGTTTTAACGCTTTGGCCGGTGAAATTGCTGGAGCGGTTAAGTATCCGGATGAAGCCAAAAAGAAAGGAATACAGGGAAAAGTTTTTGTATCTTTTGTTGTTGATGAAACCGGTAAATTAACAAACGCAAAAGTTGAAAGGGGAGTTGACCCGGCTTTGGATGCCGAATCGCTTCGGGTGATAAACAGTTTAAAAACCTGGAAACCCGGAAAAGAAAAAGGAAAAGCGGTGAAAGTTGCTTATACTATTCCAATCAATTACGCTCTGGATGGGAAAACAGATAAAAAGGAATAAATTTTGAAATATACCTAAGAAAATAGTTGTAAAACTAATTACTTAGGTATAATTCTTGCTGTTTCGCCACTTGATACTTGATACTTGATACTTGAGTTTTTAACATCAATAAGTCTGAAATAATGAAAGAACTAACAAAAGCCGAAGAGCAAATTATGCAGTTACTTTGGGAACAGGGAAAAGCATTTGTAAAAGATATTGTCGAAAAAATGCCCGATCCGAAACCTGCGTATAATACCGTTTCCACGATAATCCGCATATTGGAAAAGAAAGGATTTGTTGGTTACACTGCTTATGGTAAAACTCACGAATATTTCCCGCTGATTTCGAGAAAGGATTACACAAAATCTTTCATGAGAAATTTTATGCGTAATTATTTCAGCGGCTCATTTCAGGAAATGGTATCGTTTTTTGCCAAAGAAGACAAAATGAGCCTGGCTGACCTGGATGAATTGGTTGCAGATGTGAAACGTGACCTTCAAAACGAAAATACGGAAGAAAATGAATAGCGTGGTAAATTTTCTGTTGGAATCGGGGGTGAGCCTTGCCTTGCTTTCTCTCATTTATGTGATGTTTTTGCGAAAAGAAACATTCTTTAGAATTAACCGTTGGTTTTTGCTGGGTTCTGTGCTTTTTTCGGTAATACTGCCAATCATCAAATTACGTATTTTAAATCCGCAACCGTTAATGCTTGCTGAAATAACTGTAACTCCATACCGTAACATGCTTGAAGCAATTACTGTTTACAGTCATGGTTTTTCGGGCAGCGTTGAAAAAGCGATATTATCTGCAAACTTATTGATTTATATCTATTTGATGGGAGTTGCCTTTTTCCTTGGAAGATTTTTATTCAGAATAGTCCAGATTATATTGATAATTCGAAAAAACGAGATTCAATCAGCCGATGGTTTTAAACTGGTTTTGCTTGATGAAGAAACAAGTCCGTACTCGTTTTTGAAATATGTATTTGTAAGTCAATCGCTTATTCAATCAAAAGGATACGAAAAAATGATTGAACATGAGGTGGAACATGTAAAACAAGGACATTCCAATGATGTAATCTTTCTGGAGTTGTTAACCGTTTTTCAGTGGTTTAACCCTTTTATGTGGATGCTAAACCGCGCAATCCGCGAAACTCATGAGTTTCTGGCTGATCAGGCGGTACTTTCAAAAGGTGTAAGTCGCGGAGAATACAAACTCTTATTATTAAATCAATTTGTTGGCGGACAGTTGGTCATTGCCAACAATTTCAATTATTCATTAATTAAAAAAAGAATTAAAATGATTTCAAAAATAAAATCTTCAAAAATTGCAATCACAAAAATAGCGTTTGGTTTTTTGGTTGCTGCCGCATTAATCGTTGCATTTGCATGTGAGCAAAAAGAATCGGTTATTGCTGAAAAAGATAAGTCAGAACATTCTGTTACAGTAACAATGTCAGGAGATATGTTAAAGTTCGATGGCGAATCTGATGATGTTGATAAACTGATAGCAATAATTTCACGAAACGGCGGAACAATATCATTTGTGGACAGCACAGGCCAGAAGATTCTGATTAAACGCCCTTCACCAGTACCGGAAACAAAAACAGGCAGTGAAGAAGTGTTTTTCGTAGTTGAAGAAATGCCGGAATTTCCAGGCGGCGAAATGGCTTTGAGACAGTTTATAGCAGACAACGTTGATTATCCCGAAGATGCCCAGAAAAATGGAACCCAGGGAAAAGTTTTTGTAAGTTTTGTAGTATCGAAAGATGGGAGTGTGGCCGATGCAAAAATTGTACGGGGTGTAAGTCCTTCGCTTGATGCAGAAGCTTTAAGGGTTGTCATTTCCCTGCCCAAATGGGTGCCGGGAAAACAA
>JBBIVS010000097.1:4936-9688 GCA_037439605.1 Draconibacterium sp.
AAGTTATTTTAGGATTAAGTTTCAAACTGAATTTGAATTATATTGAATCTATTGGGCGTTTGAATTATTTTTTATTCAAGAATAAGTTCCTTCGCTAAATAATTCAAAAACAAATTGAGCCAAATACATTGACCATGAAAACTGTAAAACTTTTCATCATTTTCAGTATCATTATTGAATTTTCTAATGTTTCATTCTCTCAGAATGAAATTGATTTGCTGATTCTGAATAAAAAATATGGAGAAGCTCTTTCACAAATTGAAAACCAAATCAAACAAAATGCTACAGCACAGCTTTATTATAAAAAAGGATTGGTTTTAAGCAGTTTGCAAAAGTACCAGGATGCAGTTTCGGCCTTTTCAGAAGCTTTAAAATTACATCCCCTCAATCCTGAGATTTTATCGGAAATGGCTGAAGGACTTTCTGTTTTGGGCAATTATCAGGATGCCGCATCCTACTTTCAAAAGGCCATAAAATTACAACCAAATAATTTATCACTTTTGGCAAAACAAGGTAGGAATTGTATAAATCTAAAAGATTACAAATGTGCATACAGTTGTTTTTCAGATATATATGCCAAAGATTCTACAAATGTGTACTGGAATAAACAACTTGCTTTTTGTGCGTTTCGAACAGGTAATAAAATACAGTCGCGATATTTGTATCAAAAAGTTTTACAGCAAAACCCCCGCGATTATTCCACTTATTCAAACTTGATTCGCCTATTCGACAAAGAAAAGGAGAAAAACGACATTTTAGCTGTGTTTGATGTTGGGTTTCAAAATTATCCGGGAGATCAAGGTTTGTTTGGTGAACGTGCAAAATTCTATTTTGATATCAAAAATTACAGTTCTGCTCAATCAGATTACCAGAATTATTTCAGTGCAGGGGGGGATTCGCTATACCAAAACTTAATGAATTATGGCATCACCTGTTATTTTTCAGGCCAGGAAAACAATGCCATTTCGCTTTTGGAAATTTGTGCAAGCCAGGTGCTTAACGACCCTTATGTATTGTTTTACCTCAGTTTAAGCCATAAAAAGCGGAATGAATTTGAAATTTCGGAGCAATACATGAATGCAGCAATTGAAGCATCCACACCGGCATATTTGCCCGAAATGTACCATCATTTGGGGCAAATACTGGGTCAGCAACGTAAATTTAAAGAATCGATAACTGCGCTTCAAAAAGCCAACGAGCTTGATCCTGCCAATGCAGAAGTCCTGTTCGAAATTGCGACAACTTATGAAGAGTTTAACTCGAATAAAACACTGGCGCTTAATTACTATCGGATTTATTTGAAAGAAGCCGGAGAAAGTGGTAGGAATGTAAACTACGCTCTTAACCGGATTACCAAGATTAAGGAAGACCTTTTTTTTGAAGAATAAGGGATTTTAATCTGTCCTCTGCAGCGCTTCTATAGACCTGTTTTTTCCCTTACCAGATTTGTTAGCTGCCCCCTGGTTTTTACTCCCAGTTTCGAATAAATACGGTAATTATGATCTTTCACGGTTTGCAGCGAGATAAAGAGCTTTTCTGAAATATCTTTATTCGACTTCCCTGTGCATATCTCCAAAATAATTTCTACCTCGCAGAAATCGGCAAAGTTGACGTTGGTTGAAACGTTTGGTAATAATTGTGATTTTTCGTTCAGCTTTAAAATTACCGGAATAAAAATACTGACAGCAAATAATATCAGGATTGAGAAACAAATTGAAACCGAACCAAAAATGTTGAAAAAGCATAATACTGCCGAATACAATAACACTCCTGAAAAATATAGAAATGCAGGTTTTTTCATAAACCTGATTTCCTTTGTTAAAGGTTTGTTCTTTTTTTCGTAAATAAAGGGAATTGTAAAAATGAGATGAATTATAAGATTTATTGCAACAATTGCCCTTATAATAAAGAGTTCGGGTTCAGGGGAAACTTTTATTGTTCCATTATTAATCAATATTGAAAACACCAAAACAATAACATAAAGTACGGGAAAATAAGTCATTGGAAACCATTTCGATTCTTTAATTCCATTTAAAAGAAAGGAGAACCGAAGCAACATAAACCAGCTAACAACCAAAAACGGAACACCCAAAACTGGAATAAAAATGGTAAGTTTTGCTTTTAAAAGGTCGTTCAAACTTAAATCAGATAAAATTTCGCCAAGTGCAATATTTCCCCAAATACCATAAATAAAAAACGAAATCAGGAAGATTTGCTGGTAAAGCAGCACTTGCAAAACTGGTTTTTGATGAACATGACATAACTGGTATGCTATCATTATTCCAGTTACTGAAAGCGCTGCCGAAACAATAAAAGTTACAGTAAACAATATGTAATCAAACAACATGCGGTATTCAACTTTAGTAGTGATGCACAATAATACAAAGAGAACTGAATTTGAGACAACTACCAAAGTAGTTATTTATCAAAATCCTACCAAAGTATGAAAGATTTTTTTTTGTTGTGATTTAAATTTGAATCAGTTAAGTTCAAAAACAATTTAAAACAAAGAAAATGGAAACAATGAAACATTACAATTTAAAACCCAGCATTGGCGGAAGTTTTAGTTTTGCGTGGACAAAGATGTTTGAAAAAGCCTTTTTACCGCTTTTAGTTGCAGTAATTATTGTTGGATTGTTAAATGGTCCGGCAGGTGCAACATGGAAAGCTGACGGGCATTTTGGATGGCAGTTTTTACTGTTCTTTCCGGTAATTTTATTCGGGCTGGCTTACGTATTTTTATTTTTACCAGTGATAAAATACGGTGAGAATTTTCTTTTCCTCAAGGCTATGCGTGATGAAGAAGCTAATTTAATCACACTTTTCGATGGTTTTAAAAACCAGTATCTGAATATTATTTTAGCCAATTTAATTGTTACAGCGCTGGTTATCATCGGTCTTGTGATGTTAATAATTCCCGGAATTATCATTGCTTGCCGACTTGCATTTGTTTCGTACCTGGTGATGGATAAAAACCTTGAACCAATGAAAGCTGTTGAAAAAAGCTGGCAAATGACCAAAGGTCATGGATGGACGATATTTTTCATGGCCATCATTTCATTCTTTGTTATCATTGGCGGAATAATTGTTTTTATTGTTGGGGTGTTTATTTCTATTATGTGGGTGCATGCGGCATTTGCATCTCTCTACCAGGCAGTTTTAAATGAGGAAGAAGATGATAATCCGATTCCGATTTTGGGAGTGAATGAAGTAAAATAAAAAGAATTGGAAAATTATGAAAGCCTGGAAATTTTTCCGGGCTTTTTGTTTTTATGAAACCAATTTATGTATTTTGGGAACGTTAATTTTACAGGATGAAGAAACTTTATCTGCTTTTTGTTTTTCTTGTTTTTTTGAATTTTTCGAAGGCGCAATATTTTCAAACAGGCCAGGACCCGGCCTCGTTGAAATGGCGCCAGATTAATACCGAAAATTTTCAGATAATTTATCCTGATTATTACGAAAACCAGGCACAGCAATTGGCCACCATTATGGAAACAGTTTACCAAAAAGGGGGACAAACTTTAAATTACAGGCCAAAAAAAATTTCAGTCATTTTGCATACCCAAACAGTGAAATCAAACGGACTGGTGGCCTGGGCGCCGAAACGATCGGAATTTTATACTATTCCTCACCAGGGAATTTATTCACAGGATTGGATTGAACAACTGGCGATTCATGAGTTCAGGCATGTTGTACAAATAGATAAAGTGAACAGCGAGTTGCCAAAAATCATTAAAATTTTACTGGGCGAACAAGGTACCGCGCTGGTTTTTGGAGCTTACCTTCCCTGGTGGTTTATTGAAGGTGATGCCGTAGTTTCTGAAACAGCATTAAGTAATTATGGCCGTGGACGGTTTCCGTCGTTTTTAATGGAACATAAAGCGCTGGCCGTGGAAAAAGGTAATTATAAATACGATAAAGCTTACAACGGTTCATACAAAAATTATTTACCCGACCATTATCAATTGGGTTATTATCTGGTTGGAAAATCGCGCGAAAAATATGGTGCTGGATTATGGAACTCAGTGGTTAATCGGGTAGGAACGAAGCCATTTTCGCTGGTTCCTGTAAATAAAGTGCTGAAAGAAAAAACAGGTTTTACAAAAGTTAATTTATACAATTCGGTATTCGAAAACTTAAAAAATGAATGGATTGAAGAAGACAAAACTTACAAACCAACTGCTTTTAAAATTATTTCTCCAGGAAACAAAACTTATTCAAATTACAAATACAATCACTGGTTGAACGATTCGACCATTATTTCTTATAAAACAGCTTTGAATCAGATTCCTTCGTTTGTAAAACTCGATCTGGCTGGAAATGAAAAGAAAATCGAAGTCCCGGGAATTATTTTTAACGAATCTGTGAATTATAGGGGCGAATGGATTATTTGGTCAGAACAAATTCCTGACCCTCGCTGGCAGCACAGCGGAAAATCCTTCATCCGGTTATTAAACATTGAAACGAATCAGAAGCAAACAGTTTTACCTGAATTTACTGCATTTGCTCCATCAGTTTCTCCTGATAAAAGCAAGATAGTTGTGGTTGAATCCAATTTTTCGAGTGAGTATTTTATATCTGTTTATCAAATTTCAGATGGGAAATTGTTGTTTCGTTTTCAAACTGAAAACAACAACTATTTTTTTTCTCCCGAGTGGATAACCGAAAAAGAAATCATTTTTGTGGTTCTTACACGCGAAGGAAAACGTCTGGCAAAAATTAATATTGAAAATAATCAGTATGAGATTT
>JBBIVS010000098.1:0-4472 GCA_037439605.1 Draconibacterium sp.
CAGCCAGGTTTTATGTTCGGCACTTAATCTTTCCTTTTCATCTATTATTTCATTTAACTTGTAATATGCTGATTTTTCGGAGTACAATTGCCCTGTGGGTATGGTTGTTACAACAGGTCCGATTCGTTTTTTTATTTCTGTTTTACCGGCTAATTCCTCATACGAATCGATTGACCGCAACAATATTCCTGATTCATAAATTCCAGTCATCTTTTTTATGATGGTATTGTACACCTTCATTTTCTCAGGGTTGCTGTCTTCTGAAATGTTGAAATCACCGGTCAGTTTTAAAATGTTTTTTCTTATTAACGATGTGTCGTATTGAAAATACGGGACAACCGATTTAATAAGCTCAGTTTTTTCTGATTGAATTTCAGCGTCCGATTTTAAAATCGCAAAATCGAATGGGGCTACCAGATTTTCATGCGGCCAGGGAAATCCTTTTTGGTACTCATATTTAAATTTAGGTTCGCCGGGGAGAACTAAATACAGCAAAAATGCGGTTACGCCAAATACCAGAATCCAGTATAAAATCAATGCGTAATTATTTATTTCTTTTTGGAAATCATACATAAACAAAATTCATTAAAATATTTTTTTCATAGATTTGTGAAAACTCAGTTTTAAAATAACCGTTCCATAAAAAAAATAAAATTAAGAAATAATTTGAATGAATTACGGCATTTCAAATCTCAGTATTATTCCGGTCAGAAAGGAGCCGTCTGAAAAAAGTGAAATGGTTACCCAGATTTTATTTGGCGAGTATTTTGAAATGCGCGAACAAATGGTAGGCTGGACCAATGTTAAACTTGAGTATGATGGTTATGAAGGCTGGGTTGACACTAAAATGATAACTCCAATACTCGAACGATCAATTAATAAAATTGAAAAAAATGCGATTGCGGTAACCACCGATATTATTACGATAGTGCCCGTTAACACCGAGCAAAATTTAATGTTGGTGGCCGGAAGCACATTGCCGGGCTGGAGGCCTTATCTGAAAAGGTTTTCGGTCGGCAGGGAAACCTATCCTTCAACCGGAGAGGTATGTTACGGGCAGATTGAAAATCCACGCGAAATGGCCATTAAACAGGCTTTGAAATATTTTAACGCACCATATTTGTGGGGCGGGCGAACACCTTTTGGTATCGACTGCAGCGGGTTTACCCAGATTATTTACAAGATGATTGGCATTAAACTTCCGCGCGATGCCGGCGAACAGGTAAAAATTGGAACCGCAATGAGTTTTGTCGATGAGGCTGAACCCGGAGATTTAGCCTTTTTTGACAATGAAGAAGGAAAAATTGTACACGTTGGAATTATCTGGAAAAGGAATAAAATCATACATGCGTCGGGTAAAGTCCGCATCGACAATGTTGATCAGTTTGGCATTTTTAATATTGATACTCAGCGCTACACGCACCAAATGCGGGTAATGAAAAAAATAATAAAACAAAATGGAACGAATTAAATTACTGATCTACCTTTTGATTTTGGTAATTGCTGTTCTTTTGATTATTAAATACTGGAAAACCGGAAGAAGGAATTGAGAATATGTACACCTACACTTATCCTCGTGCTGCTTTAACCGTAGATGCCATTGTTTATTCAAAACATAACAGTTCAGCTTTTGTTTTGTTAATCGAACGCGGCCACGAGCCTTTTAAAAATAAGTGGGCGCTTCCAGGCGGTTTTATTGAGATGGATGAAACTCTTGAAACGGCATGTAAACGCGAACTGCTGGAGGAAACCGGTTTAAAGGTGGAAAAGATGACCCAGTTTAAAACTTATGATGCCATCGACCGCGATCCGCGCCACCGCACCATTTCGGTGGTTTATTATGCAGAACTCAATGAAATTCAACAGGTAAAAGGAGGCGACGATGCCAGTCGCGCTGAATGGTTCTCAGTTTCTGAACTACCCGAACTGGCATTCGACCACAAGCAAATTCTGAAGGATTTCTTTGATAAAACTAAGGAAGAAAGCTGATAACACAGATTTAGCTGGTTTTCACTGTTTACAGTTTGAATCAGTAATATCAGTGTCATCAGTGTGCTATTTGAACTCCAAACTTCAAACTCCAAACTGTTTCTATCTTTCCCTATATTTGTCCGCTCATTTAAAAATTGAATATGCACGAAATACTTTTTTGGATTATTATTGGAATAATAGTGGTCGATTTTATTTTTGAAAAATACCTCGATTACCTGAATACCAAAACCATGAGCGCTGTATTGCCGGATGAGTTAAAAGGTATTTACGATGAGGAGAAATACAAAAAACAACAGGCATATCAACGCGAAAATCAGCGTTTTGGTTTGCTAACGAGCAGTTTCAGTTTTGCTCTTACGCTTGCCATGTTTTTATTTTACGGTTTTGCTTTTGTTGATAATTTGGCATGGGGATTTACCGCAAATGCAATTGTTGCGGCGCTCATTTTCTTTGGTCTAATCATGTTTGCCTCCGATTTATTAAGTATGCCATTTTCGGTTTACGACACGTTTGTGATTGAAGAAAAATACGGGTTTAATAAGACCACGCCCAAAACATTTATTTTCGATACATTAAAAGGTTGGACTCTTGGAGCAATAATTGGAGGCGGTTTGCTGGCGCTCATAATTTTTATTTACCAGAAAACACAAAACATGTTTTGGATTTATGCCTGGATAGTTGTTTCAGCCTTTTCCGTTTTCATGTTGCTGTTTTATTCAAATCTCATTGTACCACTTTTCAACAAACAAACTCCTTTGCAGGAAGGGGAATTACGTGATTCCATTAAAAACTTTGCCGATAAAGTTGGTTTTAAGATCGATAATATTTTTGTTATCGATGGCTCGAAACGTTCAACAAAGGCCAACGCATACTTTACCGGTTTTGGCGCCAAAAAGCGAATTGTTTTGTATGATACGCTGATTAACGACATGGAAACCGATGAAATTGTGGCTGTTTTGGCGCATGAAATCGGTCATTATAAAAAGAAACACGTGATTCAGGGATTGCTGATTTCGCTGGTTCAAACCGGAATTGTGCTGTTTATCTTTTCGTTGCTCATTAATAATGCAAACCTGAGCAAAGCGCTGGGCGTTGATGTTCCCAATTTTCACATCGGGCTGTTAGCTTTCGGAGTATTGTATTCCCCGGTTTCTTTTGTGCTTGGCATTTTCATGAATCTACTCTCCCGGAAAAACGAATACCAGGCTGATGAATTTGCTGCTGTAAATTATAAATCCGAAGCGCTGGCATCGGCACTAAAAAAACTTTCGGTAAAAAACCTGAGCAATTTAACGCCCCATCCGAAATATGTATTTTTCCATTATTCGCACCCGACACTTTTACAAAGGTTGGAACGATTAAAAAAACATGAAAACCGGCTTTAGGAGTTAAGAAGAATTAAATGCTAAAGCCTGAAAAGGACTAAGCGTTATACCACCGGGCTAAAGAGCCGTTGTAAAATGAAGAGTTTTGCCGCGCCAGGAAAACCAAAGTAAAAATTTTAAAAGACGAGATTATTTACACCGTGGCTTTAGCCCGGTGATTGCAAGAAATAAAACAGAAAAAAGTCTTTAGCCATTAAAACGATTCCAATAGAAAAATTAATTTGCTTTAAAAAGGATTACAAAATTTCATACCTGTTTGTTTTACTTATTACTTTGTACTCAATACTGAATAGAATTATGAAGGCAGAAATTATTACCATCGGCGATGAGATTCTCATCGGGCAAATTATCGATACCAACTCGGCCTGGATTGCCGAACAATTTAACCTGAACGGCATTGAAATATACCAGATTACAACGGTCCACGATAATCACACTCATATTTTGGAAGCAATTAAAAAAGCCGAAGAAAAAGTGGATTTAGTAATTATGACTGGCGGTTTGGGACCCACAAAAGACGATATCACCAAAAATGCACTTTGCGAATATTTCAATACAAAACTGGTTTTTCACCAGCCAACATTCGAACACATCAAAAACCGGTTTACAAAGCTTAATATCGATGTCAACAAACTCAACCGTGATCAGGCGCTTGTTCCCGAAAGTTGCACGGTTTTATTCAATAAAGCCGGCACAGCCCCCGGGTTGTGGTTCGAAAAAAATGATACTTATTTCGTTTCTGTTCCCGGCGTACCGTTCGAAATGAAATACCTCGTTGAAAACGAAATACTACCTAAGTTGCGTGCAAGCGGAAAAAACAAAGTCATTTATCACAAAACTGTTTTAACACAGGGAATTCCTGAATCGATGCTGGCAATGAAAATTGAAGAATGGGAAGATGCACTCCCGGCAAATGTAAAACTTGCTTATTTACCCAGCCCGATGGCAGTGCGTTTGCGTTTGTCGGCAACCGGAAACAACGAAAATGATTTACGTGAACTGGTGGAATCTGAAATCGAAAAACTCCTGAAAATTATTCCCGACCATATTTACGGTTACAACAACGAAACAATGGCCGAAGTAATTGGCAGGATG
>JBBIVS010000098.1:4521-9363 GCA_037439605.1 Draconibacterium sp.
GTTATATTTCGCATTTAATCACTTCCGTTCCAGGTTGTTCGGCATTTTACAAGGGGTCGGTAACTGCTTATTCAAACGAAATTAAGAAAAAAATACTGGGGATTAAAACCGAAACTCTTTTTGATTTTGGGGCGGTAAGTGAACAGGTAGCCAAAGAAATGGCTGTTGGGGCAATGAAAGTTTTAAATGCCGATTTTGCTGTGGCAACCACCGGTATAGCCGGGCCGGAAGGAGGTTCTGAGGAAAAACCTGTGGGAACTGTTTGGATTGCAGTTGCGTCCGACAAAAATGTATCTGCCCTGAAATTTGTTTTTGGCGACAACCGCGAAAGGAATATTTCACGCTCATCGCAAACTGCGTTGCAAATGTTGAGAAGGGTGATTTTGGCAGAGCTTTAAACAATTTGCTGTTTTACAGGGGTTTTCAAATTTTTAACAAATACTTCCCAATATGCAAGTGCTATTCATTTAACTTTGCATGTTCTTAAAAAAAAGAAATCAATGAGAAAAGCTGTTTTAATAATATCTGTTGTTTTCGTTGTTTTTGTTGGATTAATGGTTTCCATTCCCTACTTTTTTAAACAAACGCTGCTCGAAAAAACAAAAACAACCATTAATAATCAGGTGAATGCCGATGTTGATTTTAAAGAATTTAACCTGTCATTATTTCGGAATTTTCCCAAAGTGACCATCGAATTAAAAGAGGTTAGCATTACCGGCAAAATTGAATTTCAGGCCGATACTTTAATTTACATGACAAGTGCTCGTGCAAAAATGAGCCTTTTATCATTATTTAAAAAATCGAAAAGGAGCATTGAGGAAATAAACCTGATTCAGCCAAAACTTAAATTTATCGTCGGCACCACCGGTAATGTGAACTGGGATATTGTAAAAGAACCGGTATCGGGTGTTGAACAACCTGGTGCAACCGGTGCCGTGGAACCGGAAGAGCCTTTTAAGCTGCAATTGGATAGAATTGACGTGGAAAATGGTGTATTAGTTTATGAAGACAAGGAAATCAATATGCTTCAGGTTTTTGAAAATGTTAACCTCGATATAAAAGGTGAAATGTACGGAACGTCAACTGAATTGCTTGTTGAGGGAAAAGCTGATCGATATTCGGTCGATTATAAAGGGGTGAAGTACATTTCAAATCTAACGCTGCAAACTACTTCGCTTTTAAATGTCGATTATGAAAAAATGGACATCACCATCAAAGAGAACGAACTTCTGGTAAACCGTTTGCCTATGGAAGTAACCGGATTAATACAAATGCCTTCTGACAGTACGTATTTCGATTTAATACTGAAAACAAAAGATTCAGGATTTGAAAACTTCCTGGCGCTGCTGCCTCCCGGTTACGAGGAATATATGAAAAAAGTAAAGACCAGCGGAACAGGTACCATTTCAGGAACAATAAAAGGTTTATATTATGAAGAAATTTATCCGGCACTCGATTTAAAAATTGATGTTGCCAACGGCAATTTTAATTACACCGGGCTGCCCGAAGAGATAAAAAATATCAAAGCCGATATTTCTGTACAAAAACCGGAAGGCGATTTGGATTTAACCGAGGTATGGATAAAAAATGCTCATGCCGAGATAAAAAATAACCCTGTTGATTTAACATTGAAACTCAATCGGCTGGTTACAGACCCTTATTTTGACGGCGCTTTTGTTGGCACAATCAATTTCGATCATTTAAAAGATGCGTTGCCGCTGGATAGTGTTAACGTTTCAGGAACCATTGATGCAAACCTGTTTGTGAAAGGAAATTATTCTTCCATCGAAAAAGAACAGTATGAAAAAATAAAATCTGAAGGTATTGTTTTGCTCGATAACTTTTTATACGATTCTCCCGGTTTTACGCAGAAGATTGTGGTACCCAGTGGTAAACTCGATTTCTCACCTCAAAATGTTAACCTTTCTCAGTTTAATATGAAAGTGGGGCAGAGCGATTTTAACCTTACAGGGAAGGTGAATAACTACTTGAATTACATATTTAAAGATGGTATTTTACAGGGCGATTTGCAACTTGTATCTTCGTTTGTAAACATAAACGAACTGCTGCGTTTGCAGAAAAAGGATAAAATTACAACCAAAGCCAATAAAAATGTTGCAGAATCAACGTCTGGTTCAAATGTTGCTGCAACTCCTGAAAAGCTGGTTTTCGATATTCCCAAAAACATCGATTTTACATTCCGGTCGAATATCGATAAAGTTATATTCGATAAACTTCCACTGTCGGAAATTACAGGTTTAATCACTGCAAAAAACGGCAAATTAATATTGAAAGGCTTGAATATGAATACGCTTGGTGGTGGGTTAAAACTAAATGGGTCGTATGAAAATACAGCACAGAATCAACCGCTGGTCGATTTGGGAGTCGAAATCATTAAATTTGATATTCCGGTGGCATTTCAGTCGTTAACTGGATTTCAGAAAATGGCGCCAATCGCCGGGCAAAGTCAGGGCAAAATCAGTACCAACCTGATAATGAAAGGCCAGCTAACACCAACTTTCAAAATAATACCTTCGTCAGTTGACGGTACAGGATTTTTTAATACCGAAAACCTTCAAATTATTAATTCTGATGTTTTCAGGCAACTGAAAGGAATATTACTTCCTGATAAATTGCAAAATGTTGAAATTGAAGATTTTACTGCCAATTTTACCATGGTTAACGGAAACATTGACATGAAGCCATTTAAAACCAAAGTTGCCGGACAGGAAACAACTGTGCTGGGAACTTTAAGCGCCGAAAATATGCTCAACTTAAGTCTTGATTTTAAATTGAACCGCGATGCATTTGGGCCTGATATTCAGAATGTTTTAAGCGTGATTCCCGGAAATAAAAACATAACTGTTGTTCCTGCCAGGGTAAATATCACTGGTCCGGTAAACAAACCCGAGGTAAAAGTTGATTTGTCAGAAACCCGCAAAACCATTACCAACGCCGCCAGGGAAGGATTGCAGGATTCAGCTAAAAAATTGGGTAAAGAACTTCAGAAACTTTTTGGTAAATAAAAAATCAGGTCACAAAACAGATTTTCTCCCTTAATGTTATACCGGTTTTTTGAATTTAATTGCTACTTTGCACTTGTTTGAAAGTAAAGAAAACCAATTTTTATAATGAAAGTTTTCAATGCAAAATAAGGTAGTTGTTATAACCGGGGCATCGTCTGGAATCGGGAAAGCGCTGGCCGTAAAATATGCCTCCGAAGGTTGTAAACTTGCGCTTGCTGCCCGAAGAATTGAACGTTTACAAGAGCTTGTTAAACAATTTCATCAGGTTGAGATACTTGCAGTAAAAACTGATGTTACCATAGAATCGGATTGTAAAAATCTGATTGAAAAGACAATAGAAAAATTTGGCCGGATAGATATCTTAATTAATAATGCCGGTATTTCCATGCGCGCTGTACTCGAAAATCTGGATTTGGAAGTCATAAGAAAGGTAATGGATGTCAATTTCTGGGGAACAGTTTATTGCACCAAATACGCTTTACCATATTTGCTAAAATCGAAAGGTTCCCTGGTAGGGGTTATTTCGGTTGGCGGCTATGTAGGTTTGCCGGGTCGTTCGGGTTATTCCGCTTCTAAATTTGCAATGCGCGGTTTTCTTGATTCGGTTCGAATTGAAAACCGAAGATCAGGATTGCATGTATTAATCGCAGCGCCGGGTTTTACCACTTCCGAAATTCGCAAACACGCGCTGGTGGCCGATGGAAGCCAGCAGGGGGAAACACCCCGCGACGAAAATAAAATGATGTCGGCTGAAAAATGTGCCCGACATATTTACAGGGCGGTTAAACGCCGGCAACGTAAAGTAATTCTCACGTTTATCCAGGGAAAGGCCACAGTGCTGGTGGCTAAATTGTGGGCCGATTTGGTTGACGGTTTTATTTACCGGACCTTTGCCAAAGAGCCCGACTCCCCGCTGAAATAAACGCAATTATATTTTAACTTAATAATATTCAATACTTTAATCAATTTAATCATTTAACAGTTTAACAGTTTAACAGTTTAACAGTTTAACAATTTAACAATTTTATATTTTATCATGGAAGAATTAACAGTAGGATCAAGAGTTGATCATCCGCGTTACGGCGAAGGTATTGTGAGTAAAAACAATCTAACTGCATACGAAATCTTTTTTGAACGCGGCGGTAAAATGGAAATCACAAAGAGAAATACAGATTTAACCGTTTTGACAAAAAATGAAGATGCACCTAAAAGCGGTATTTCAATCAACGAGATTGAAAAGGTGATGAGTTATGTTTTGGATAAATATGCATCGCTGAACGAAGTTGTGCCGTTGGGCGAAAAGTGGGTGGGAGGAACTATGTTGCTGCAACCGGCCAACAAAAGTTTACAGCCAAAAGAAATACCAATTGAAGTATTCTTTCATAAAATAGTGATGCTCCGCGACAGGTTGCGCGTTTTGGAACAAAACATCAACAGCCACAGTGTGCTAACCGATGAGGAAAAAGTTGATTTACAGCAGTACATCACAAGGATTTATGGTTCATTGACTACTTTCAATATTTTATTCAATGATAAAGAACACTACTTTGTTGGTGCTAAAACAAAATAAAAATTAGATTTATGAAACTAATTAACTTTCTTTTTATCCTGCTTTTTAACTCAGTTTCTATGTTTGCGCAGGATAAAACCCTGAAAGTATGGCCCAACGGTGCACCAAATGATAATGGAATGAAAGAGCCGGAGGAAAAATACAACGGCGTTAGGGTGCGAAATGTTTCTGAGGCTGAAATGTATGTATACCTGCCTGAAAAAGAGAAAAATACAGGCGCTGCAGTTGTTATTTGCCCGGGTGGTG
>JBBIVS010000098.1:9375-9674 GCA_037439605.1 Draconibacterium sp.
TACTGGATTGAAGCGATGGACCATGAAGGTTACGAAATGGCAGAATGGCTCAAATCGAAAGGAATTGCAGGGATAGTGCTGAAATACCGGCTTCCTTACGGGCATCACGAAATTCCTTCGGGCGATGCGCGGCAAACCATGCGGATTGTGCGGATGAATGCGAAAGAGTGGGGGATCGACCCCAATAAAATCGGAATTGCAGGTTCTTCAGCCGGCGGGCATCTGGCTTCAACTGTTGGAACGGTTTTCGACAAAGGAAATAAAGAAAGTCCGAATCAGGTTGAAAAAATGAGTTGCCG
>JBBIVS010000099.1:0-9543 GCA_037439605.1 Draconibacterium sp.
CAATTGCTCCTCGAACCTGTTTTTATTTCCATCGTTATCGTCGTCGTCCCACATTTCGGGGTAAAGTTTTTCAATTTCCGATGGCATTAAACCGGCAAACATGGCATTTCGGGCATACATGGTTGCGGTGGGTAATATGCTGTAATATAAATCTTCCGATTCGGTTCTGAAATAGTTATCGAAAACCTTGTTGATGGTTCGCCACTGGTCGAAGCGCAAATTATCGATTACCAGTACGAATACTTTTTTACCGCCATCGAGCAACGGGAAAATTTTATGTTTGAAAATGTCGGGCGATAAAAGTGGCCGTTCGCCAATTTCCTGTAAAAACCAATCGAGATAATGATCTTTGATGAACCTGAAAAATGCATTGTTGGCATCCTCTTTTTGCATGGCCAGAATTTCATCCATCGCCGAATCGTCGCTTTGACTAAGTTCAATCTCCCAATAAACCAGCTTTTTGTAAACATCAATCCACTCCTTATAGTTCAGCCTGTCGTTAATCTGCATCCCTATTTTCCCAAACTGAACCTGATAAGCTGATGTGGTTTGCTGTGTAACCAACCTTTGCTGGTCGATGTTTTTTTTCAGCGAAAGCAGTATCTGTTTCGGGTTTACCGGTTTAATCAGGTAATCGGCAATTTTCGAGCCCACTGCCTCATCCATAATATTCTCCTCTTCGCTTTTTGTAATCATTACCACCGGCACATTTGGCGAAATGGTTTTAATTTGTGTCAACGTTTCCAGACCCGTCATTCCGGGCATATTTTCGTCTAAAAAAATAATGTCGTAATAATTTTCCTTTACTTTTTCAACTGCATCCAAACCGTTATTTGCCGTTTCAACTTCATATCCTTTCCCTTCCAGGAAAATAATATGTGCTCGCAATAAATCAATTTCGTCGTCTGTCCAGAGAATGCGTGGTTTGTTCATCTTTTAATTTTTTAACCGTTGTAAAGATAAAAACAAATCAGGTGGCTAAAAAGTATCTGTTTAACTTACTTTAACGACATCGGAACGGTTTCGGGTTCAGAGTTCGAAGTTTTGTGTTTGTCCTGCTCGGACGGGTAAGGTTAAACTTCAGTATCATAGAAAAATTCTCTGAAATTTTCGTTACTTTCAAATCCAAATTACAGGCATGAAAGGATTTGAGATTTTTCCTTTTTTAAGTTTACTGGCTTTAATTCTGATGATTTCGGGAAGAATTTTTTTCCTGAGACGAAAAGGGGTTAAAACAAGTTCTTCCGGAAATAAAGCAACCATAACTTCATTTTTTATTTATCCCGTTTTTCTGGTTGTATTGTTATTGTGGTTGCGGGAAATCTCAAAGCCGGTTTTTCCGATTTCATTTTCAATTCTTCCTGAAACAATTACTCAATTTTTAATTCATTCAGATTTTATTCAGTTTGCAGGTGTTGTTATCATCGTAATGTCGCTGATTATCATGTTTGTTACTTTAATTCATTTCCGGAATTCATTACGTTTTGGCCTCGACGAGAATAACCGTGGAAAACTAATTACCAGTGGTGTGTTTGCAATTTCGCGAAACCCGTTTTTTACCTCACTTCTACTGTGGTTTTACGGAATAGCTCTTGTTTTTCCATCGCCCTTTTTTATTGGATTCGCACTGCTGGCTAATACTGGCATTCATTTTTTTATTCTGAAGGAAGAAAAATTTATGCTGAAAAATTACGGTACGGAATATCTGAATTATAAGCTAAAAGCACGGCGCTACCTTTGAAATTACTGAGCGGGCAACTCCAAGTTACCAGCTCAGTAAAGTGCAGAATTATTGTTTCAGCAACTGCATAATTTCGTCGAGTTTTGGGGATAAAATGATTTCGGTACGACGGTTGAGCGCCCTGCCTTCGGGCGTTTCATTGGTGGCCCGCGGCGAAAATTCGCCTTTGCCGGATGCTGTTAACCGGGTTGGTACAATTTTATACTCTTCGGTTAAAATGCGTACAATCGAAGTGGCGCGTGCCACGCTCAAATCCCAGTTGTCGCGGTAAACTGCAGTTTTAATCGGAACATTATCGGTATGTCCTTCTATCAGAATATCGATGTCGCGGTTTTTGTCCAACACACTTGCCAGTAATTTTATCGCTTCCTTTCCTTTGGCTTCAACAGCGGCGCTGCCCGATTTAAACAACAGTTTGTCGGACATGGAAACATAAACTTTCCCGTTTTTAACTTCAACCGAAAGTTCGTCGGAATTAAATCCCAGCAAAGCATTCCGGATTACATCGTTCAACCTTTTGGTGATTGAATCCTGGCGGGCAATCACATTACGCAACTCATTTAGCGCTTGTTCCCTTTCTTTTAGAAGACGCTCCTTGTAATTCAATTCTTCCGTTTTTTGTTTCAGCGCCAGGTTAAACTGCTCAGCTTCCGAAAGTTTTGCACCCGATAGTTCGTTGTACTTTTTTTCGATGTCAGTAATCGATTTGTTCAGACTGTCGATATTTCCTTTCAGCATCCCGATGTTTCCTTTCAGTAAAACAATTTCGTTATCGCGCATCTCAAGTGTTTTGCACAGTTCGTCGCGTTCTGCAATTACAGCTTTCATTCTTTTAGAAAGTATGGGGTTTTTCTCCGGAATGGGTTGTCCGCACTGGTAAATGGGTTTGCACGAACCAAAAAATAATAAAAGAGTTGCTGCAAACAGCATTAAATTTTGTGTCTTCATCGCTTTTGATTTTTTAAAAAATTCCTTGTTTTTAGTATGCAATTTACAATTTTGTTTGAGTTCAAAATTGACTTTTTTTCTTCATTTAAAAAAACGGGAATTGCAAAGTTTATTAATATCCAACCAATTCATTTTTCTAATTCCCTGTTAATCCTTTTTCTCACTTTTTCCCATGAATTGGTTGAAAGAAAACTTTCTTCCATAAACGAAACCATTTTTTCAAATCTTTTCATCGGAACAGCAAAACTAAGTACATTCTCCTGAACAAAAGGCCTTGCCGATACATCGAACATTCCAACAACTGCTTTGGGTTTATCTTTTTTGCTTTCGGCAAGTGGGTATTGAACAATGGAGGCACAACCCGAACCAAATGCCGTAATCGTGCCATTCATGTCTTCACTGTCATATCCGGCTAATGTAAAAAGTCCTGACAATACATCGGGTTTTGCGAAAAAAATCACAACTTCAGGCTCGTCTTCCATCAAGAGCATATCCCAGCGTTTGAAAATTATTATATTGCCTTTTGCCGGAATCCAGGGAGCATTTTTCAGGAATTTTTCCACCAACTCAGGCGATTGCAGATATCTTTCCCCTTCAATTTCGGCATTTCCGCACGAAAGAAAAAACTCAAAACCGGGCCGCAATTTATTGGTAAAACCCAGATATTTCTTTCCTCCTCCACATGAAATCGAATCTCGGTCGAATGCCAGCGACCGGCCTTTTCTGACCTTGGCCAGTTCGCCAATGAAACAGTTCCATCTTTCTGATTTTGCAACCTTTTCAGCATCATTTTCAAAATCGGAATAATGGAAAACAATGGGGAGTTCGGCGTTGCCAAAATACTTTTCCCAAAGATCAATAAATTTTCCCTTCAACTTAATATCCATGATTTTTGGTATTTCTGACTCCCTTTTTTACCGGAAAGTTAGCTAACCAGTTGCCGCAAGCTATTTTAACTGTTTATCTCTGCGATTCGTTTAAATTCATTCACCAAAAACTCCAGGTCTTTTTTATCATCTGTCAGTTTCTTTTTTGTTTTGTTCAGATTTTTCAAATCCACCTGAAAATCATTGCTTTTATCGTTCGATTTCGCAATCGTGTTGTTCAGAATTTCAATATAACTGTCGATGAAATTGATTTGGATGCTTAAAAAATCGAGATATGCAGTATTGATGTTATTCTCCATCAACTTGTACTTTTCAGATTTTTCAAGGGGTTTTTTAAGCGATTCATTTTCTATAACTGTTTTCAATGAATACCTTGTTGTGTCCATTAAAGCCTTGAACCGCGATTTTGCGATTTCCATGGTCAAATCAGTATTTTTACTGTCGGCTGTATTTTTAAACGTGTTCGCCAACTGGTTTTTGTAAACCGATGCCTCATTTACGATTTGAATGTATTTGCTTTCCCAGTTCCTCACAGCCATTCCAAAATTTGAATTAATGATATTCAGCGAATCGTAAATCTGAATGTGATCGTTTATTTTCAGTGTAAATGTTTTAATGGCATCATCGGGTATAATCCGCTGGGTTTGGTTTATTCCTTTAAATTCGCCCCCAAGCGTATTCCATGAATTGCTGAAATTCGGGTATTCTTTTTTAAAACTGTTAAAGTCGTTTGGTGCTGTAAATCCCTTTTGAATAATAACCTGTTTTTCGCCGGCGATAAAATTGGTTTCCGAGGCCGAAAAGGCCTGATTTATCAAAGAATATGCGGTTGAACTGATTGGGTTCGATTTAATCAAACCCTGAACAATATCGTTGTTAACAACCGAAGATATTAAACTCCTGATTCTCGAATTTCTTTGCACAACCGGCGAATTTGGATTTGTTTCGTCTGTTTTTTCGATCAACACATCCGAAGCAATTTTTATGAGTTGCTCTTTAAAATCAAACCCCATCGACTCGGAACTTGATATATTATTGATGCTTAACATGGTTTCGCCTGCACTCGATACAACATTCAGTATCCGTGTATTTATAGCCAGTGTACTAAGTGCAGTGGCTCCCTCAAGGGCTGTTGAAACTGAGTACTCAATTTTTTTGTAATCCTGAATATAAAGGCTTTTAATTTCGTTGGCCTGCAAAGTGTTTGCCTTAATGAGTTCGTTCACCTGTTTTTGCAATATTACAAACTGGGCTGAGTCAACCTGTCCATGTGATATGGAACTGATAAATAATACGCAAGCGATTAAACTTAGAATTTTTGTTTTCATAGATAAATTCATTTTAAAATGACTGTTAATAAAAACAATGTTTAAAACCGTTAAAACACTGTGTTTAAATAAACGAAAAAAATCCGGATTCTATGTTAAAATTCAAACACCTTTTCACTGCCAATCCATGTACTTTCAATTTTTGCGTCCAAAACCTGTTGTGACGTGGCGGTCATCAAATCAGTGTCAAGAATCACAAAATCAGCATATTTCCCGGGTTCAAGGCTGCCTTTTTCATTTTCTTCGAATGATGCTTTTGCTGCCCAAATGGTCATCGAGCGCAGTGCTTGTTCCCGCGTAAGACCTTCTTCTATATGCCACCCTCCTTCAGGTAAATTGTTATGGTTGGTGCGAAAGACTGAGGCAAAAAACGTAAAAAGCGGTTCAATGTTTTCCACCGGGAAATCAGTACCGTTTGGAAGCCAGCCGTTTTGGCTGAGTAAAGTCTGATATGCATAAGCGCCTTTGATGCGCTTCTCCCCCACCCGATTTCCAGCCCACGACATATCTGATGTACAGTGTGTTGCCTGAATGGACGGGACAATGGAAAATTGAGCAAACTTTACAAAATCATAGGGGTGAATAATTTGTGCATGTTCAATCCTCCATCGCCGGTCGTTTTTTCCTTTCAGAAATTTACCGTAAGTATTCAGCATCAAACGGTTGGCGCTGTCGCCAATGGCGTGTGTTGCCATAATGTAATTGTTGTCGATGGCAAGTTGACAAATTTTATCGTAATATTCCTGTGTTTCGATCTGCAATCCGCAGTTACCCGTGTCGTCGGTATAATCTTCCAGAAGCAGCGCTCCGCGCGAGCCAAGTGCCCCGTCGGCATAAAGTTTAATTGTATTCACGACCAGCCTGTCAGATTTTTGTGGTCCTTTTTTCACAAAATATTTAAAGTTTTCCTCCGTTGGGTTGAGCATTGCGTTAATTCGCATTTTCAGTTCGCCGCGGTTTTGCATTTCCTGCATCAGCAAAATTGTGTTTTTGTCGAGGCCACAGTCGGTTACGGAAGTGAGCCCGGCAGCAAAACAATTGTACTGTGCTGCCAGTAATGCTTTCTGCTGCTGTTCGGCTGAGATTTCGGGAATTAGTTTTGAAACCAGTCCCATTGCATTATCGACCAAAACCCCGGAGGGCTGACCCTTTTTCAGCACCACTTCCCCACCCTGCACTTTTGTAGCTGAAGTAATTGCGGCCATTTCGAGCGCTTTTGAGTTGCACCAGCCGGCGTGTCCGTCAACCCGGACAAGGTAAACCGGCGTTTCAGGAAACAATTTATCGAGTTCTGTTTTATCCGGAAATTCCTTTACTGTCCAGTCGTTCTGATCCCAACTCCTTCCGAGAATCCAGTTACCCCCAAATTTTTCGTGATGTGTTTTCAACCTTTTGTAAACTTCGTCGGGGCTGTTTGTTCCGCGCAAATCAGCATATTGTGCTAGATTAATTGCGTACCCGTTGAAATGGCAGTGCGCATCGTTAAAACCCGGGTAAACAAACTTGCCGGTGGCATCTAAAATATTTTCAGAAGAATATTTTTTAAGAATTTTCTCAGTTGTACCGTTTGCTGCAATTTTTCCGTCAACCACAGCAAAACTTTCAGCTGTTGAAAATCCTTCATCGATTACATAAACTGTTGCATTGGTTACAATAAGGTCGGCTTTGTCTCTGGTAGAACATGAATTCATCATAATGGCAAATAATAAAAAAACCGTTGAAATTTTATTCAGACTCATTGAAATCAGTTTAAAATGATGACAAATATACTTTAACTACAATAATTACATTTGTACAGTTTAATGTAATCGTAAAAATCTATAAAAGATGAACTATGATTCAGAATTTATCAATCATCTTTTTTTAGCTTGTTTGGCAACTTTCTTTATAAACCTGCCTTTTGGTTATTTCAGGGGCGGATTTAAAAAACTGTCGCTGATGTGGTTTTTAATGATTCATTTGCCTGTTCCATTTGTTGTTGCAGTCCGCCGGTTTGAACACCTGCATCTCACTTGGGTACTTGCACCTTTTCTGGTCGGCAGTTTTTTCCTGGGACAATTTGTGGGACGAAAAATTTATAGTTGGAAACCTTACCGGAAAGGAAACAACAAAAATTCCAAATAACCACCAAAACCGTAAAACCAAATTCCTGGCCCTGCATTTGTAATTTGTTAAAGGACTTCGATTTTCCCAAGTCGAAGATGATTTTAAATCATTGACTTTGGAAAGTCCATGTTCCAGGCTGCATTCCCTCCGCCTTTGCAGTTACCAAAATTTCCTCATCCGTCCCGTCCAACCTCAAAATCAACTGGCACCTGCCGCGGTATGTTTTTACCCGGGGTTGCTGAAAACTCTGCATTTCTTTTGGATTTTCGCTGGCAACGGCTTGTAATTTTCCTGCACCTGAAATTTCAAATTCAACGGTTATTTCGGCATTAGGAACCAGCAAACCATTTTCATCAAGCACTTCGATATTGAAATAAACAAGGTCGTTTTGCACTCCGGGGAGAGTATTTTCCTCAGCGAATATTTTAAGTTTTGCAGGTTTGCCGGTGGTTTTAAGGGTTTGACGCACAACTTCTTTTCCATCTTTTAACCCGATGGCAACCAGTTCTCCAGGTTGATAGGAAACATTAAAACGGGCGGTTAATTTTGTAGCTTCTGAAACCGATTTTGTACCGATTATTTTTCCATTCAATTCCAGCCGGACAGAATCACAACGTGAATAAACCGCCACCTGCAGCGGTTTTCCTTCGCTGCCTGGCCAATTCCATGATTTCCATTCGTCTGGCCAGCCCCAGAAACTGACAATTTCTTTTCTTCCTTCAGGGATTGGCGAGTGAACCAGCATTTCGAGTTCGCTGCTTCGCCAAACCACATCGCGGAAATACATTTGCGGCTTTTTAAATCCCAATATGCTGATGTCGCCGCTGTTGTTAATAAACCAGGGCCAGGGCGGGAGAAATTTTATAGTGTCATTATCCAGTTTTGTATGGCCAATTCCCGATTCGCCGAGGTGATCCATGCCTGTCCATACAAAATCTCCTACTACAAAAGAATGTTTTTCGACCTGTTGCCAGTTTTCGAAAGCCTCAAGCGCAATAGATTCTGTTCCTATCATTATTCTTTCAGGAAATTTCTCATGGTCGGGTTCATACTGTTTCCATTGGTAATTGTAGCTGTGAACATCCATCAAGGCAAAAACCGGTTCGGTGTCAGCCCAGGTTTTGCCGGGATTATCCCAAAAACTGCATACAGCCTGTGTTACCGGGCGGGTATTGTCCATTTCGAGGATTTTCCCCCGTAATTTTCTGAAAATTTCCAACCCTGATGGATCTGCGCGCTCCTGAATTTCGTTTCCAACGCTCCAAATGATAACCGAAGGATGATTTCGGTCGCGTTTTACCATCGATTCGAGATCGCGTTCCCACCATTCATCAAAATACAAATGGTAATCCTGTGGATTTTTGGGCTTTTGCCAGTGGTCAAACGATTCGTCCATTACCAGCATCCCCAGCCGGTCGCAGGCTTTAAGAAATGTTTTTGATGGCGGGTTGTGCGCTGTGCGGATGGCATTAAATCCGTTTTCCTTCATATTTTTCACCCTGCGAAATTCGGCGGTGGAAAAAGCAGCCGAACCCAGCGGGCCGTTGTCGTGGTGAAGGCAACCTCCTTTCAGCAAAACACTTTTACCGTTCAGCAAAAACCCCTTTTCAGCAGAGAATTCAATAGTACGAATCCCAAAAGATTGCGTAACCTCATCGATTACTTTTTTCCCATTGAGAAGTTGAACTGTAACCGCATATAATTCAGGATTTTCAGGAGACCACAACCTGTACTCCGGAAATGCAAACTCCTGTTTAAATGTAAATTTTTCCCCTGCTTCCAGTTCTTTATTGTCTGTCATTCCGGGAATTATTTTTCCTGCCGGGTCTTTAAATTCGATATTAAAGGTGAATTTTTTGTTTTCGGCAGAGGTGTTTACCAAAGTTATATCAACAGCAACCGTTGCTTTTTCTGGTGTGGCCGATGGTGTGGAAACAAAAATGCCCCACAAATCCACATGCAGCGGGTCGGTTTTTATAAGTGTCACATCGCGGTAAATTCCTGAGCCACTGTACCAGCGTGAGTTTTTGCCTTCGTTTTTCACCCGTACTGCCAAAACATTGTCTTGCCCGGCCGGATTAAGATGTTCGGTTAAATCAAAAGCAAATGCCGTGTAACCGTAAGGATGTTTGCCAATATGATGTCCGTTCAGCCAGACATCCGTGTTCATGTAAACCCCGTCGAACAGGATTTTTACGATTTTCCCCTCATCATCTTTATCCATGACAAAATGTTTGCGGTACCAGGCTGTTTCTCCAACAACATGCCCGGATGAGGGCCCACCTGCGCTTTCTTCTGAAAACGGGCCGATTTGTTTAACCCCGGCTTTATCGGGCAAATCTTCAATACTGTAATCGTGGGGCAAGTCGAGCGTGCGCCAGGCAGCATCATCGAAAGTGGGTTGTTCGGCTTTTTGAACATCTGCACGGTTAAATTTCCAACCGGTGTTGAAGTTTGTTTCGCGTTCGGTTTTATGTTGGGTGCACGAAAAAATTGCCGTAATTCCGGCAATAAGAAGAATTAAAATTTTGAT
>JBBIVS010000100.1:0-9542 GCA_037439605.1 Draconibacterium sp.
GCTCTGCCACTTGGCGGGGCTTTTTTTTATGCTTTTTTCGGGACTTAAAATATTAATTTTTATAAAAAAACAGATTAAAAGTTCTGTTAGCAGATGTATAATGTTTGTATTTTATTATTTTCAGCATTTAAATAAAAACAGAAGAAATGGGGAAGGGAATTGGGTTATACATAATAGGGAAGTTAAAATTGTTTGAAATATTTGATTAAAATAAGCTATATTTGATTTTATTTATTTATTACATAAAAATTAATATTAATTACTTAAAAATTATAATTATGAAAAAAATTGCACTTTTCATTTTAGCATGTATGTTTGCATTTGGCGGCTTAATCGCCCAAAATGCCGATAGCAAGTGGGCTCTTGGATTAGGTGCCGGCGCCTTCGGTAACATCGACCAAAGTTATATGGGTTTTATGCCTGAGATTTACTTAAGTCGATACTTGAGCCCTACGTTTGATTTAATGTTAAAAAATGAAACTGGTCTAAGAGATGGTGGAATTGATGTAAATGATGTTTTATTAAACTTAAGATTGAAACTGGCGAATGGAAAGATTATGGATGAAAAGTCAGCTTTTCAACCTTATCTTTTTGGTGGAGTAGGATATTTATCGGATAATCAAACAAATGGTGTTAATTTTAATGGTGGTGCAGGTGCAAAATTCCCTATTTCAGCCAATACTTCTATTTATGTTGAAGGAGCTTATTTGAGCGGAATTGAATCAGAATTTTACAGTCAGAATGTGAAGGACGATTTTTGGAAAGCAACTGCCGGATTAGAATTTGCCTTTGGCAAAGCAAAAGATTCTGATGGAGACGGAGTACCGGACAAAAAAGACAAATGTCCAAATACACCTCCTGGAGTTGCTGTTGACAAGGATGGTTGCCCGCTTGACCGTGATGGTGACGGAGTTCCGGACTACAAGGATGATTGTCCTGATCAACCCGGCGATCCTAAGTTTAATGGATGCCCAGATACTGATGGAGACGGTATTCCTGACAAAGACGATGATTGCCCGACTGTGGCTGGTTTAGCAAAATTCAAGGGATGTCCAGATACAGACGAAGACGGAGTACCGGATCCCAAAGACAAATGTCCGAATACACCAAAAGGTTGCCCGGTTGATGTAAATGGCTGCCCGTTAGATTCAGATGGCGACGGAGTTATTGACTGTGAAGACAAATGTCCGAACGAGAAAGGCCCAAAAGAAAACAATGGTTGCCCGGAATGGACTGAATTGGTAGTTCCGACTATTTATTTCGATCTGAATAAATCGGCATTGAGGCCTGAAGGCAAAGCTGAACTGGATAAAATAGTTCAAACTTTAATTGCAAGCAAAGAGTTCAATATTGTCATCGGTGGACACGCTTGCGATTTGGGTACAGATAAATATAACATGAAACTGTCGGAAAGACGCGCACAGGAAGTTGTGAAATATCTGCTTTCAAAAGGCGTTAACAATGCATACATCGGTTCAAATAATTATGGCGAAAGAAAACCTGCCGTACCGAATACATCGGAAGATAACAGGAAAAAGAACCGCAGGGTAGAATGGGAAGTAGCTAAAGTAAAGAAAAACTAAAAGTTATTTGGAGTTGAATATATCAAAAAGCTCTGCCACTTGGCGGGGCTTTTTTTTATGCTTTTTTCGGGACTTAAAATATTATCTTTGTCGCTTCAAAAAATAATGCAAAATGAAGATTGAAATATTAATAAATCAAACAATCAAAGCTGCACTAATCGAACTTTATAATTTTAATGTTGAAGAAGGTCAGATTCAAATTCAGAATACAAGAAAAGATCAGCCTGGAGATTTCACTGTTGTAGTATTTCCTTTTTTGAAGGTTTCAAAAAAATCTCCTGAAGAAACAGGTGAAGAAATAGGGCAATTCATTATGCAAAAAATTAAGGTTGTTCAGTCATTTAATGTTATAAAGGGATTTTTAAATTTAGAAATTGGAATTGATTATTGGATTGAGAATTTAATGCAGGCATGCAATAATCAAAATTACGGGATTGAAGTTAGTGATGATGAATCGAAAACAGTGATGATAGAATATTCTTCTCCCAATACAAATAAACCTCTTCACCTTGGGCACATCAGAAATAATTTATTGGGATATTCAATATCAGAAATTTTAAAGGCGAATGGTAACAAAGTGATTAAAACAAATATCGTAAATGACAGGGGAATTCATATTTGCAAATCAATGTATGCCTGGCAGAAATGGGGAAATGGTAAAACTCCCGAAAACTCTGGTATGAAAGGCGACCATTTGGTTGGTGAATTTTATGTTGAGTTTGATAAACAATGCAAGGTAGAAATTGCAGAATTACTGGAAAAAGGTTTTACAAAAGAACAAGCAGAAAGTAATGCTCCTTCAATTCAGGCAGCAAGAGAATTATTACTAAAGTGGGAAGCAAACGACCCTGAAACTGTGAATTTGTGGAAGACTATGAATACTTGGGTTTACAAGGGTTTTGACCTAACCTATAAAAAACTGGGTGTTGATTTTGATAAAATTTATTACGAATCGGAAACTTATTTAATTGGAAAGGAAGAAGTTTTACGCGGTGTCAGGGAAAAAATATTTTACCAAAATGAAGATAACTCGGTTTGGGCTGATTTAACAGATGAGGGACTTGACCGGAAAATTCTGCTCAGGAGCGATGGTACTTCCGTTTATATAACGCAGGATATAGGAACAGCCAAAATGCGTTACAATGACTTTCAAATTGATAAAATGGTTTATGTAGTGGGGAATGAGCAAAATTACCATTTTCAGATTTTAGCTGTGTTACTCGATAAACTTGGATATGCTTGGGGAAAGGATTTGTATCATTTTTCATATGGAATGGTGGAACTTCCATCTGGTAAAATGAAATCGCGCGAAGGAACTGTTGTCGATGCTGATGATTTGATTGAAGAGATGATTCAGGTTGCCCGCGATATGTCAGCAGAACTGGGAAAACTGGAATCCTTGTCAAAGGAAGAAGCAGAAGATACATTCAGAATGATTGCACTTGGGGCTTTAAAATACTTTATTTTGAAAGTTGATCCCCGTAAAAATATGATGTTCAACCCAGAGGAATCTATTGATTTTAATGGAAACACAGGGCCTTTTATTCAATATACTTACGCCAGGATTAAGTCGGTGTTGCGAAAGGCAAAAGAGTCAAACATTACAATTGATTATAATGTCAGATTAAATTCATTATCATCAAAAGAAAAAGATTTATTAAAACGAATTACACTTTTCCCGGTTGCAATAAAAGAGGCAGGCGATAATTACAGCCCTGCTGTTATTGCTAATTATTGCTATGAATTGGTAAAGGAATACAACCAGTTTTATCATGATTTTTCAATTCTGTCGGAATCAAATGAAGATCAGCGTAATTTTCGCCTGGTTCTTTCGGCAACTGTTGCACAGATTGTTAAGAAAGGGATGAACATGTTGGGAATTGAAATGCCTGAAAGAATGTAATAAAATAAAAAAGGAGACATAATAAAGTCTCCTTAATTTCTTTCCAAGTAATGATTGATTTAATAATTAGGGAAAAGCGTCCTTCCTAAATGTTAATTCCGATTTCATTAATTAAGTAACCCTTGTTTCGAAATAAAACTGACAGATTTACTGTGATTTATAATCAAACTAAATAAGAATAAGATTTGAAAAAAAATCGACAGGGAAATAAGCCTTTATAAAACACAAATGGGAACCACTCTGTTACGAATAGTTCCCATTCACTGGCTGCAACCGAAGTCGCTTTCAGCGCCAGGCTACTGTTATTCCGGCCGGCTTCATTTAACTCTTTCGGGTTATTTGTTGCCCATGGCTCTCGGGTTTAGCTTTCTACGGCAAAACCTCTAAGCTGTCCATTCGACTTTCCGGATGTCGTTATGGACGAAGTGTCATTCACTATTTTCCACATTCCCTTTCGGTACTTGCTCTAAATAAACAGTTTTTCGTGGTGTTATCCATTTAAACTGTTGCAGTTGTGCAGTTCAAACCGAAGTTTTACCCGCTCCTGCCTGATGACTCAATCTTGAAATAACTTCTGGATTTTTCCCCCTATGATTGAATGAACTGTGACTTTCCAGTAAGTCTTGTTCAAACTTCGGCTTTTTCTGGTGTGCCTTCCCGAAGGTTGGAGAGAAATGTTCCGGTTTCAACTAAGTAACTTTCCCATTCCCACACTTTCAAAGCTGCCTTTTATCGCTCACCTGATGACACAAATATAATGATAAGAATACGTTGTTGTCAAGTTTTTTAAGCAGTTTAAATGCACAATGTATTAACCAGAGTTATTAACAATTGTTGAAAAGATCAATAGTATAAATGGGCTGTATTGGCATAACGAACTGGCATTCAGATTTGGTAATTAATATATCCAACCCCACTGAAACTTTATTTCGTTATTGTTTTTCGGTTGAAATTCAATTTCAATGGTATAAATTCCTTTTTCGGGGAAAAATATTTTCCCAATTCTGTTTGATTTGAAATTATCAATTACCCAGTTTTCATTGGGTTCTCCTATGGTTTTACCTGTGTTTGAAACATTATGAATAAGTACCCTGTTTGCAGCTTTAACCTTAATCAGACTATTTTCCGGTTTTTGCTGAAAACTATAAGAAATATCAATTGATTTTTCGCCTGGTTCATCTATGTAAATTTTCCATTTTAGTGTATTGTTCTCTTTAATGCTCGTGTATTCAGGAACAGTTCCTCCGCGGTCTTTTTTTGCAATTGAAAGTGTTTGATTATCTGCATGAATATTTTGCAGTGACAACGAAATTCCTCCATCAGATGTTTTACCCGCCAATCCTGATTCAACTTCAGGCTCCTCGTTAAAATCGATCGCAATTACAGTAACGTATGGGTCCGGTTGCAGTTCAACCAGTTGAATTGTTGTTAAAACTTCAGAATGATCAAATTTCAGAGGCCACTTTTGTTTATCGGCAACGAAATAAATCTTTTCCGGTTTTGTTTTAATTCCTGTCAAATAAAGTTCATTGTTGAGTGGCCATTTAAAAACATGAAGATAAACTGTTGTCCCGGTTTTGGTTTTTTTGTAAGTAATTTTTCCCCAATCATGCTGGGTTTTTGGTAAATAAAAAGCCCGGGCTCCATAAACCGATTCGCCGTTTACGGCCAGCCATTTACCCATTTCAAGTAACCGCTGTTCAATTTCATAAGGGACATCACCATTGGCACGTGGGCCGATATTAAGCATCAGATTTCCGTTTAGACTAACGTTATTAATCAGTGCTTTTAAAAGGGTAGTTGTTGATTTCCATTCAGAGTCGGTCGCATGAAATCCCCACGAATGGGCAACTGTTGCAGGAGACTGCCATGGAAATTCTTCCTTTCTGTTTCCAAGCGAATTGTCGCCCAGTGTTTTAAAATCGATATCCGGATCTTCTTCAATTGAAAGTCCCAATCTCGAATTTACCAGGCAATTCGGTTGTAATTCCCTTATTAACCCTTTCAATTGAAGCAACTGCTCTTTTGTAACAACAGTTTGTGAATGATGAATCCACATATCGAACCAGAATATGGAAATCTCGCCATAATTAGTTAACAATTCCCTCATTTGCGGAATTACCTTTTCCTGCCAGTATTTGTCATACTCTTCAGGTGAAATGCCAGTAAGTTCCTTGTTGTGGTCCCAGCCGTATTTATGTTCCCAATCCACCCAATGTGAATAGTACAAACCCAGTTTCAACCCGTGTTTTTTACATGCTTCTGCTAATTCCTTTACAATATCCCGCTTAGGATTTGTATAATCTCCCAAATCGTAATTGTTGACTTTACTGTCCCATAATCCAAAACCATCATGGTGTTTCGCTGTAAATGTGATATATTTCATTCCCGCTTTTTTTGCCAGGATTACCCATTCCTCAAGATTGATTTCATCCCAGCGAAAACGGTCGAGCAATGTCAGATATTCCTCTTTGTCAATCTGGTTTCGATAGAAAATCCATTCAGCATAATCATTGTCGTTTCTGAGTTTTTCACCTTTCCAATATCCTTCAGCGCCACTGTAAATGCCCCAGTGAATAAACATTCCGAAACGTGCATCGGTAAACCATTTTGCCCTTTCGTTGGTTTGGGTTTGGCCAATAACCAGGAGATTTGCTAAAATGAATGCCAAAATGAATGAAATTTTTTTCATGTTTCTTGCCTTTACGATAATCTTCCCTTGAAATCCTGGTATGTAAACTTCCTCACAATTTCCAATTGACCGTTTTCTCTCCGGATTGCAATTGCCGGGTGATGAACACCATTAAACATTGTCGTTTTTACCATGGTGTAATGAATCATATCGAGGAATACAATCTTTTCACCAACCTGCAATTCGTGCCCAAAATCATAAGCTTCCATAAAATCTCCGGCAAGACAGCTTACCCCGCCCAAACGATAAGGGTATTTACTGTTTTCGTTTGGTTCGGTGGCGCCGACAATTTTGGGGCGGTAAGGCATTTCAAGCGTGTCGGGCATGTGAGCTGTAAAAGAAACATCGAGAATGGCGGTTTTTATTCCTTTGTGTTCAACAATATCTTTTACTGCAGAGACCAAAACGCCTGTTTCCCATGCAATCGCGCTGCCCGGTTCGAGAATTACCTTTACATTATATTTCTTCTGAAATCTTTTTAATAATTCAATCAGGTGCTGGTGATTGTAACCCTTCCTTGTAATTAAATGGCCACCGCCCATATTCACCCACTTTACATGGTGCAGATATTTACCGAATTTTGCCTCCAGATTTTCCAACACTTTCTCGAGACTAAATGAATCAGATTCACACAACACATGAAAATGAATTCCTTCGACACCTTCGGGCAGTTCTTCGGGAAATTCAATACTGCCAACTCCAAGTCGCGAACCGGCTGCTGAAGGATTGTAAAGGTCGGTTTCTACATCCGAATATTCAGGATTTACCCGGATACCGCATGATATAGGATGATCTGATTTTTTTGTTTCAGGATAAAATTTATGGAACTGTTTAACTGAGTTAAAAACAATGTGACTGCTGTAACTCATCAACTCTTCAAATTCGTTTTCGAAATAAACCGGAGAATAAACGTGAGCGCGGGTTTTCATTTCTTCAAAGCACAGTCTGGCTTCGAATAACGAACTTGCCGTGGCGCCGCTCAAATATTCCCGAACCAGCGGGAATGTGCTCCACATGGCAAAACCTTTGAATGCAAGTATAATTTCGATACCTGCTTCCTTTTGCACCCAATTTATCAGTTCAAGATTTTTTCGCAGCAGTTTTTCGTCTAAAACAAAAGCAGGTGAAGGAATTACTGAATAGTCCACAATAAGTTAAACTTCCAAATCTATATTAAATACTTCATTCCAGGGCAAACCATGTTCGCCAATTTTTTCCATAAATGGGTCAGGATCGAATTCTTCAACATTAAAAACTCCTTTACCGCTCCATTTTCCGGTCAGAACCATCATAGCTCCAAGCATTGCCGGAACTCCGGTAGTGTATGAAACACCTTGTGTCCCCGTTTCCTGGTATGCAACCTGGTGGCTGCAATTATTCCAGATATAGTAGGTCAGTTCTTTCCCGTCTTTTAACCCTTTAATGCGGCAGCCAATCGAAGTTTCACCGGTGTAATTTTCGCCCAAATCACCGGGATCAGGAAGGACAGCTTTTAAGAATTCCAATGGAATAATATCTACGCCCTTGTATTTAACAGGATCGATTCGCGACATTCCAATATTTTGAATAACCCTTAAATGAGTCAGATATTCATCACCAAAAGTCATCCAGAAACGGGCACGTTTAATAGTTGGAAAGTTTTTAACCAGCGACTCCAGTTCTTCGTGGTACAACACATAAGAATTACGCTTGCCAATATTGGGGTAGGTGAGTGCACTTTTAATTTCAAATGGCTCAATTTCAACCCACTGACCATTCTCCCAGTATTTTCCCTTTTGTGTAATTTCGCGTATGTTAATTTCAGGATTAAAATTGGTGGCAAAGGCTTTCCCATGGTCGCCTCCGTTACAGTCAACAATATCGAGATAATGTATTTCGTCGAAATGATGTTTGACTGCATAAGCCGTGTAAATACCTGAAACTCCCGGATCGAAACCGCAACCGAGAACGGCCATTATTCCTTTTTCCTTAAATCTTTCATGGTAGGCCCACTGCCAGCTATATTCAAATTTGGCAACATCTTTAGGTTCGTAATTTGCAGTATCCAGGTAGTTCACTCCGGTTTCCAGACAGGCATCCATAATTGGTAAATCCTGGTATGGAAGAGCAACATTTATTACCAGCTCAGGTTTAAATTTATTGATTAAAGCAACAACTTCATTTGCGTTGTCGGCATTAACCTGTGCTGTTTTTATCCTGCCTTTACCAACCTCACGGGCAATAATATCACATTTCGAAACGGTTCGGCTGGCAAGTAAAATTTCTGAAAATACGTCCGGATTATCGGCACACTTACTGGCAACAACGCGGCCTACACCTCCGGCCCCAATAATGATTACTTTGCTCATTTTTTTTATATTGAATTTGTTTGTTAAAAACTTATTTTTTATTTGAACAACATTAGTTTCGTTTCATCAAAAGCCTTTTAAATAGAGGGGCAAATTAAGCATTTTTTTATAAATAGCTCATGCCTGAAATATGATTTTAACCAGGTCGGGGCAGGTTTAAGTAATGGCAATTTTATTAGTTGCAATCTATCCTTTTGAAAATTGTTTTTCAATAAATTCAGAAAAAATAGTTTAATTTGTTGCGAATATTAACAACAATAATTTTTTATGATTGCGTAAATGAAAAATTCCTATTTTGATTTGATCGAGCAAAGTTACTACTTTCCTCAGGAAGGCTTTGATTTAAGAGATAACAGCCTGACATTTCATGGCATTTCTTTGAAATATCTGATTAAAAAGTACGGAACACCATTCCGGTTTATTTACCTGCCGAAGATTGGCGATCAAATAAAAAAGGCGCGTAATCTGTTCAATAAAGCAATCAAAAAGAACAACTACAAGGGAAACTATTATTATTGTTATTGCACAAAATGTAATCACTTTTCGCATGTGATTAACGAAGCATTAAAACAAAATGTAAATCTCGAAACATCATCGGCTTATGATATCGATTTGATTCTGAGTTTGTACCGGGACAAAAAAATAGATAAAAACAGGGTTATTGTGCACAACGGTTACAAAACTGACGAATACCTGGCAAAAATTTTGAACCTTCAGGAAATTGGATTTCGAAATAATATAATTGTTCTCGACAGTATAAACGAGTTAAAACGGATTGAAAAACTGGCCAACGGGGTTAAGGTAAAGATCGGAATCAGGATGGCAATCAACGAGGAATCACAATCATCTTATTATACTTCCCGGTTAGGTATCAGGCATGGCGATATTGTTAATTTTTACACCAGTAACATAAAAGACAAAGAAAATATCGAGTTAAAAATGCTTCATTTTTTTGTCGATTCTGGTATCAAGGACAGTTTGTATTACTGGGGCGAATTTCAGAAGGCAATGAAACT
>JBBIVS010000101.1:0-9528 GCA_037439605.1 Draconibacterium sp.
ATCCTGAACTGAATGTTTGGGTAATTACCGGCGACGGCGATGCAATGGCAATCGGTGGAAATCATTTTATCCACTTAATCCGCAGAAATATAGATATTAACCTGATTTTGTTTAATAACCGTATTTATGGTTTAACAAAAGGGCAATATTCTCCTACATCCGACCGCGGTTTTAAAACCAAAACATCGCCGTATGGCACCATTGAAGACCCGTTTGTTCCGGGACAACTTGTAATTGGGGCGCGGGGAACTTTCTTTGCACGTTCCATCGACAGCAATATGAAATTGAGCCAGTCGGTTTTTGAGGGAGCGGCCAAACACAAAGGAACATCGGTTGTGGAAGTATTGCAGAATTGTGTGATTTTTAACGATGGTATTCATGATGCCATTACCGATCCGGTGCATCGTGCTGATCGGCAGTTGATTCTGGAACATGGAAAACCAATGCTTTTTGGCGCTGAAAACGAAAAGGGAATCATGTTTGACAAAGGCAAATTGAAAGTGGTGATTATCGGACAAAACGGCGTTACCATCGACGACATCCTTGTACACGATGCTACCGAAGTTGATCCTACTTTACACATGGCGCTCATTAACATGCAATTGCCCGATATGCCTGTGGTTTTTGGTGTTATCAGAAGTGTTCCGGCTCCGGTTTACGATGTTGAAATGGTTGCCCAGATTGAACAGGTTCAGCAAACCAGAAAAATAAAATGTGTTGATGATTTGCTGAATTCAGGAAATACCTGGGAGGTTACAGGTAACACAGCCACAAACGGTTCGGGTTGCCCAAAGGTAAAATAGACTGAAACTAAAACTTGTTAAAAAGGGCCATTCAAAAACTTTACTGAATGGCCTTTTTCTTTGGTTTCATAACTAACCCAAAATATTTTTAATCTCTATTTCAGGCATTTCTTTCATATTATTTAAAGCATTTATCAATCCCGCTTTTTTATACTTCGCAATGTCTTCGTGTGTAATCCGGCACACTGAAATTTTATTTTCACTCAACAGTTTTGCTCTTTGCGTTCCCGGTAAAAGCGGTGAATCGGAAGTCCACCATCTAATTCCATCGAAAAAAATGATATTTGCGTAACTGCTGTCGGTAATCAAACCATTTTTTACGATAATTATATCATCGCAGGCTCCTCTTTGTTCAAACAAACGGTTCAATCTTTCCCTGTTATCGAATTTAAACCGGTAGTCAATTTCGTTGTCTTCAATCAATTTCAAACTTTTTATTTCCCTGTATTGATGAGGAATAAACTCAATTTTTTCGATTTTTTTTGAATATGTTACGCGGCAGCGGAAAAGTCCGGTTTTGGCAAAATCGGGTATTTCAATACGTTCAATCAGTTTAACAGGAGTTGAAAATCCAAAAAATTCCCTGCACGATTTTTCGAAACGTGCTTGGTGAAACTCCATGTTAAAGAGCTTTCCATCACAGCATTTTATGGTTTCAAACAACTGGGACATATACTTTTTTTAGCATTTCATCGTACTCTTTTTCTGCATCACTCAAAAATGTGATTCCTCCACCGCTTTTATAAACCAGTTGTCCGTTTTGATTTTCAATAAAGCGGATCAACACGCAACTGTCAAGGTTTTCTCCATCGAAAATACCAAAAACTCCTGTGTAATAACCGCGTTCGTAATTCTCTGTTTTTTCAATTATTTCGAGGGTTTTCTTTTTTGGGGCGCCCGAAATTGAACCTGCCGGAAGTAATGTAAAAAGAATATCTCCAATATTTTCAGCATAGTTTTCCCGTAAATCGCCCGAAATTTCGGAGCTCACCTGCCAAAGATTTTTGTTGTTGGTTTGAATGTGGCTCAAATACCTGAATTTTTCCACCACAACATTTTCGGCAATCAAACTCAGGTCGTTTCTGATTAAATCTACAATTGTATTGTGTTCCGCAATCTCTTTGGAATCGGTCAGAATAATTTGTTCCGCGTTTTCAATACCCGCGTCAATTGTGCCTTTCATTGGATAAGAGTAAATTTTCCCATCGCGGATTTTCACAAAAGTTTCGGGCGAAAAACAAACAAATTTATCTTTCAGGTAAATCTTGTAGGGCGTCGAACTGATAAGAAAAATTTCTTCAAGCGAAAGATTGGTTTCTACAATGGTAGGTTGGGTGAAATTCAACAGGTAAGTGTCCCCGTTATGAATATGCCACTTGACCTGATCAAATCCGGTCATGAATTTATCAAGCGAAACAGGGGTGGTTTTCCAGCTTTTCAATTCAACCTTTTTAGAAGATTTAATTGAATTCGAAAAACCGGGAATGGTCCAAAAAACTTCCTTTAATGGATTGTTCAAAGTAAAAATTATTGGATTTTTTAATGCGAAGTCGAAAAGAAAAACAAATGGAACTTTTTGTCTTCCCCATTCATTCAACTGACTGATTATTGCCGGATTCATTTTCATTTTCGGCGGCAAAGGTATAAATTTTTGTTTCGTGGGTTTGTTTCGGGACTTTGAGTTTCCTAACTCAAAGTTTTTAAAAATCATGGACTTTGGAAAGTCCATGTCCCGGATAATTTTTATTTTTACTCAAAATATAGAAAGCATGGATATTGCAGCCAATATTGCAAAAATCAAAAATACATTACCTGACGGCGTGAAACTGGTTGCAGTTTCGAAAACAAAACCTGAAGAAGATATTTTAGCAGCATATCAGGCAGGGCACAAAATTTTTGGCGAGAATAAAGTTCAGGAATTGGTCAGAAAATATGAACAGTTGCCCAAAGATATTGAATGGCACTTTATTGGTCACCTTCAAACCAACAAGGTAAAGTTAATCGTGCCTTTTGTTCAGTTAATTCATGGAGTTGATTCATTCAGGCTTTTAAAAGTAATTGACAATGAGGCAAAAAAACTGAATCGTCAGTTGAATTGTCTGCTTCAGTTTCATATTGCCAGGGAGGAAACAAAATTTGGATTGAATTTAAACGAAGCAAGAGAAATCATGGGAAGCGCTGAGTTTACATCATTCAAAAATGTGAATATAACTGGTGTTATGGGAATGGCAACTTACACAGATGATGAAGAACAGATTAGAACTGAATTTAAGTTGCTTAAAACTATTTTTAAAACGCTGAAAAATGAATACTTTTCGGACGAAAAAAATTTTAGTGAAATTTCGATGGGGATGTCTGATGATTACCCTATTGCCATCGAAGAAGGAAGTACATTAATTCGCGTTGGTAGCAAAATATTTGGAGAAAGAAACTATTAAATCAGATATTAATACTTTAAACATTGAACTTTAAACTTAAAAATCGATAAGATGAGCAATCTGGAAACAACATATCTTGGATTAAAACTTAAAAATCCGTTGGTGGCTGCGAGTTCAGGAATTACCAATTTGGTTGACAAAATTGTGGAACTTGAAAAAGCCGGAATTGGCGCAGTGGTGCTGAAATCGATTTTCGAGGAACAAATCAACGGCGAAGTAACAAGTATGTTGAGCAAGGACAGCCAAAACTCCGGTTATCCCGAAGCTGAGGACTACATCAAAGGATATTTGCGCGACAATACCATCAAGAAACACATTGAATTGATAGAAGGCGCTAAAAAAGCGGTTGATATTCCGGTAATTGCCAGTGTAAATTGTGTTTCCGGAGATGAATGGACCACTTTTTCAAAAGATTTTCAGGATGCCGGCGCAGATGCACTTGAGTTGAATATTTTTTACATTCCGTCGAGCAGGCACGAAAAGCCCGGAATGGTTGAGCAGTTGTATATTGATGTTTTAAGAAAGGTAAAATCGCAGGTTTCAATACCGGTAGCAGTAAAATTCGGGATTTATCACAGCAATATACTTGGTATGGCCGAAAAGCTGAAAGCAAACGGCGCCAGCGGAATTGTGATGTTTAACAGGTTTTACGAACCTGATATTAATGTTGAAACATTGGAACTTACTTCTTCAGAAGTTTTTAGTTCTCCGGCTGATATCCGCCGCTCTTTGCGTTGGGTAGGAATGGTTTCGTCGGAGGTTCAGAAACTTGACATTGCGGCATCAACCGGGATACACGATGGAAACGCCGTTATTAAACAATTGCTTGCAGGTGCGCAAGTTACCCAGTTGTGTTCAACCCTTTATTTGCATGGGGTTAAAGTTATTCCTGAAATTTTGGGCGAATTGTCGGGGTTTATGAAAAAATGGAATTTCAAAAAAATAGACGATTTCAGAGGCCGGCTTTCATACAAAAATATTCCGGACCCGATGCTTTATGAGCGTTCGCAGTTTATGAAATACTTCTCGAACCGTTAAATTATTCTAAGAATTGTTTAAAAACTGGTTAGCAGGTACAACAAAATACGATTTAAAACGTATTGAAAAGTACTATGAAAACAACAGAAAAAACAGATTACAGGTTAAAGTACGAACAACATTTTCGCAATAACTATTCTTTTTATGAAAATGACTTTAGAGTTCAACAAATTAAAAATCAGAACTTTATAGTACCATGGCAATTGGTTGAAAATGATAAAACAGAAGTTGTTGTGAAATAAGTTTGATGATAGAATCTACTCAACTTTGATTAGTTTGTTTGAAATAAAAAAGTTCAATCCGGTAATGAGGATTGAACTTTTTTTATTTCAGTTTAACAAGAATTTCGTTTAGAAAGTATTTATTCTGATCCGTAACACTGGGTATCGCCTCATTGATTTTGGCAATCGAAATGTTTATGATTTCTGCGCCAGGTAAAAACTCAAAATTATCAATTACTGTAAAAGCCTCGAAAGCAGTTTCCCAGTCTTCATGAATTACCAAATCGATAAATACAGGCAGGAATGTACTGAAATCAAGCCCGTTTTGCCAACATGCGGTTAAAATTGTTTTTCTGATTTTTCTGTATTTGTCGTCTTCAATTGCCCGCATAAAACTGTTGACTGTGGATTTGTCTTTTACTGTGCCTAAAAGATTTTTTATTTCAGTTTCAATTTCAGGTTCAGGAGAGGAATTGAGCAAATCGAAAAGCAACGGAATATATAGTTTATTTCCCTTTTCTTTAACCTTTTCAATAGCCGAAACCACAACTTCTGTATTTGCCGAAAACAGGTTCTTTTTAATCTGTTCATCAATTTTTTCTATGTTCATAATCAAATTTTGATTTTGCAAAACTACATTTTATGCGGTTAAAACAAGCAATCGGATTATTTCTGTTATTAAATATCTAACTTTGCCCAACATGAGAAACATAGATGAGTTGGAAAAGGCGAATATTGGCCGGTTAATGCTGAAATATTTTATTCCGGCATTTATCGGGGTATTTGTTAATGCGCTTTACAATATTGTTGACAGGATTTTTATCGGTCAAGGTGTTGGTGCTGAGGCTCTTTCAGGAATTTCTGTAATCTTCCCGGTAATGCTGATCATGATGGGTTTTGGAATGCTCATCGGTATTGGAACAGGAGTTTTGGTATCGATAAATTTGGGTAAAAAAGATATCGGAATGGCAGAAAAAACAATCGGAACAGGTTTTTCACTCATGTTTCTGGTTTCAGTTGGTGTAATGATTGTTACGTATTTATTAAAAGAACCCATTTTACATTCTTTTGGCTCCACACCTGAAACGTTTCAATATGCCAACGATTACTTGAATATTATTTTGGCCGGAACCCCTTTTATGGTGATTGGATTTTCGCTGAACAACGTCATCCGCTCAGAAGGAAATGCCCGGATTGCAATGATTTCGATGATTTTGAGTTCGATAACCAACGTGATACTCGACTATATATTTATTTTCAAACTTAACATGGGCGTTAAAGGAGCCGCTTATGCAACCATTATTGCCATGTTTGTTTTAATGGTTTGGGTATTGGTCCATTTTCGCAGTAAGCGTTCGGTGGTTAAACTGAAAATTAAAAATATTCGCATTGACTGGAAAATCCTGACAGAGATTGTTGCTATCGGAATGGCGCCATTCGCAATGCAAATTGCAAGCAGTTTTGTTCAAGGACTGCTTAATAAGAAACTGATAGCCTTTGGCGGAGATTTGGCAGTTGGCGCCATGGGGATTATCAATTCGGTTCTAACCATTTTTATTATGGCAATTGTGGAAATTAATATGGCGTCTCAGCCTATAATCGGTTTTAATTTCGGCGCAAAATCAATGCACCGTGTAAAGGAAGCGTTGCGTATTTCGTTAATTGCTGCCACAATTATTGCGGTTGTAGCTTTTATTGTTATCGAAGCAATACCGGGTTTAATTGTGAAACTGTTTAACAACGACAGTGAATTGCTGTATGATATAGCTGTTAATGGTATCAGGCTGGTGATTCTGGCATTGCCAATTGTTGGTTTTCAGGTTGTTGCATCCAATTTTTTTCAATCGGTCGGAAAGGCAAAAATTGCCATGTTTGCCACGCTCTTTCGCCAGGTAATTATGCTGATTCCATTACTTCTTATTTTTCCTGCTTTTTTTGGAATAAATGGCATTTGGCTTGCTTTTCCTGTGGCCGATACCATGTCGGCACTGGCAGTTTCCATATTACTAATCAGGGAATGGAAAAAATTATCAGCTTTTGAAAACATGACGATTGAATTGGGCAGGTAAAACTATCCACGGTTTGCTGAATGGCTTAATGAATTGGGAAAACAGTTTCATATTTACATTAATATTTCCAATCCTCATTTCCCTTTTGGCTTTATCAATAATTGCATCCCCTCTGTTAAATGTCCTTTGATTCAGACAGTACAATCACATTGTCTCCGGGTGACTGTCAAACCGGGTTATGTCGAATGTTTTACAAATCCTGTTATATTTGTTCCTTTGATGAACTAAACAACTTTGAACCATGAAATATTTTTTATTCTTTGCGGCAGTAATAGCAGGTTTCGCAACTTTTGCACAAAACAATCCAAATCCATTCCAGCCGTTACCCGACAGAAATGTGCCGGTAACGTTCAAAAATCCAGTCATTCCCGGATTTCATTCCGATCCCAGTGTGTGCAGGGTAGGCGAAGATTACTACTTAATCACGAGCACGTTTGAATACTTCCCCGGGGTACCGGTTTTTCACAGCAAAGATTTGGTAAACTGGGAGCAGATTGGCCATTGCATTCAACGGAAAGAACAGTTGCCGCAGGGGATTAACATTTTTGCTGCCACCATTCGGTATCATGAAGGCGTTTTTTACATGATTACCACAAACCTTGCCGGAAAAACAGGCAATTTTTATGTCACTGCAACCAATCCGGCAGGTCCCTGGTCAGACCCGGTTTGGATTGATGTTCCCGGTATTGACCCTGATTTATTTTTTGATGAAGATGGAAAAACTTATATCATCAGTTCCGAATTTCAGTTGTATGAAATTGATATTAAAACCGGAAAGTTATTAAACGAAGGTCGGAGGGTTTGGTATGGCACCGGAGGAAGGTATGCAGAAGGGCCGCACATTTACAAAAAAGATGGCTGGTATTACCTGATGGCTGCCGAAGGCGGCACTGAAGAAGCCCATTCTGAAACCATTGCCCGCAGCAACAATATCCGGGGGCCATATACCGAAAATCCGGCAAACCCCATTCTGGCTCATGCAAACGCCGCCGGGCAAGGCAATCCCATACAGGGTGTGGGACATGCTGATATGATTGAAGCACATGACGGTTCGAGGTGGATTGTATTTCATGGTTACCGAAATATTTCCGATAAAGTTCATCATATCCTGGGAAGGGAAACCTGTCTGGCGCCAGTTTCGTGGCCAAAAAACGGATGGCCGGTGGTCAATGGAAATGGTGTTGCCAACGTTGAAATGACTTGCCCGACACTCCCGTTAAAACCATTTCCTGCAAAACCTGCCCGCACCGAATTTGACTCAGAAAAGCTTGGGTTTGAATGGAATTATATTCAAAATCCCGATGAAAATAATTTTTCCCTTTCAGCACGAAAAGGCTTTTTACGATTAAAAGGCTCTGAACAAACCATCAACACCCGAAATACTTCAACTTTTACCGGACGGAGATTGCAGGATTTCTATTTTACCGCAACAACACGTGTTGAATTCGACCCGAAAAATAAAAATGAAGAAGCGGGACTGATTCTGCTTAACAATGGTTCCCATTTCGACATTCTTATCCGGAATAATGCAGGTAAACGCGTGTTGTCTGTTAAATTGCAGTTTGGCAGAACCATTTATCAATCGAAGGAAATTGCCTTAAAACCAGGTCCGGTTGATTTAAGGGTAAAAGGAGAAAAATCGACATTTACATTTTCATATCGTCAGGGAAATAATGAATTTTCGGATGTCGAAACTGTTGACGCCAAATTTCTGGCAACAGAAACTGTTGGGTTTTTTACCGGAGTTTACGTTGGTTTATATGCAACCGGAAACGGGAAACCATCGGTAGCCAGTGCTGATTACGATTGGTTTGAATACGTTGTTGATAAACCTTAGCTGCCTGAATTATTTTCATTAAATTGATAAGAAAGGGCTATTATTCGATCCGAACCATTGAAATACAAAACCAACTTATTTTTCAAGAAATAAAATCTCAAAAATTATCTGTTCTTTATTGATTGTCCTTTTCTGTTTTGCAACTCAAGCTTAAAATCATGAAAAACTGGGCCGTACCGCCTGCTTTTTCGGTGTTCATTTCGATTTACATGCCAGCGAATATATTACAGATGCCGGACGAACGCTGACTGCTGAAATGGTCGATACTTTTCTGACCAAAGTAAGGCCCGATTTTATCCAGATTGATTGCAAAGGCCATCCCGGAATTACAAGTTATCCGACCAAAGTGGGCTACAATGTAAAAGGTTTTCAGAAAGATCCGCTGCGGTTATGGCGTGATGTGACTGAGAAAAACAAGGTCGCGCTGTTTATGCACTATTCAGGAGAATGGGATGGGAAAGCCTGCACCGGGCACCCCGACTGGGCAATCGTAAAAGCCATCGGGGAAATCAGCACACAGAAAACATCGTTTTTCAGTCCGTATCTTGACCAGTTGATGATTCCTCAACTGAAGGAATTAAGCGGCGATTATCATGTTGACGGCGCGTGGGTTGACGGTGAATGCTGGGCTGTTGAGCCCGATTACAGCGAAAAAGCCATTGAGGAATGGAAAAAAGAACAGGAATTTCAGAAGTTCCCCAAAAGAATAGCGACCAGAATTTCCCGCAATACATGGAATACATGCGTACTCTTTTCTGCGAACACCTGAGTAAATATGTTAATGCTATTCATGCATTTGACCCCAATTTCCAGATTACCAGCAACTGACTGATTTGACAGTTTCAGTTATAACCCGTACAAAACCTGCAAAAATTCTGATGCAGCCTGAAGGAAAAGAAATGCAGTTTACCTGGTCAGGTGGAAAATCAACTGTTTTGATTCCTAAACTTGAGATTCATTCAATTCTGGAAATTGAGGAATAAATAAACTGGCAACGTCAACAAGCTCTTTATTTAAAAATCCTTGTGCCAAAAACAAAACGCTGGCTCCAACAGGGATTATCCAACGGTGTAATAATTACCCCGCTTGATGTTGAAGCATGAATAAACCTGTTGTTTCCCA
>JBBIVS010000102.1:0-9426 GCA_037439605.1 Draconibacterium sp.
GGGTTTTACCTCTCTCGACCCACGACTAAAAGAACTGGTGGAAAAACTGGCCAAAGAATACAAACTGGCTACCGAAACAAACAATCTGAAACGTTTCCCCGGCTGGGGACGCGATGCAAAATCTGAAGAGCGGATTGACAAATTCTGCGAGAACCTCGAAAAACTGGAGCCGGGAAGTTACCTGTTTGTGGAGCACCCTGCACACGATACCGACGAAATGAAAACCGTCGGCCACAACGGTTACGAAAATGTAGGCCTCGATCGGGAATGGGTAACCCGCGTTTTTACCAGCGAAAAAGTAAAGGAAACCATCAAAAAGAAAGGGATAAAACTGATTAGTTATGCGGATTTGAGGGAAAAGTAAATCAGATTTTAAAAGTTGAGATGATAATAGGAAATAAGGCAACTTCATTCATGATATATGATACATGATAAACTACATACAACTTTTTTAAAACTTACTGATTGATATTATTTACAGTTGGGAAAATCTGTATATAACATGGTTGGGAAAGTTATCATTTGCAAAATTTGGATGCGCTTGTACAAAATCCCGGCTTTAAATTAAAAATAATCACCATCTGTTGAAACAAATGGATTAACGTTAAAACATAAAAAGCAAAATGATTCCTAAAATTGAAAAACTTAAATATACTACTGCAGGCAACTTTTTCCTGATGGCAGGGCCTTGTGCCATTGAAGGAGAAGAAATGGTGATGGAAATTGCTGGGAAAATTGTTGAAATCACCAACAGACTCAAAATCCCTTACATCTTCAAGGGTTCGTACCGCAAAGCCAACCGATCGCGGATTGATTCGTTTACAGGAATAGGCGATGAAAAAGCGCTGAAAATTTTGCAAAAGGTGGGTAAAACATTTAACATTCCAACAGTAACTGATATTCATGCCGCAGAAGAAGCTGCAATCGCTGCGGAGTTTGTTGATGTGTTGCAAATTCCGGCTTTTTTGTGCCGCCAGACCGATTTACTTGTGGCTGCTGCAAAAACAGGGAAAGTGGTCAATATAAAAAAAGGACAATTTCTTTCAGCAGAAGCGATGAAATTTGCAGTTAGCAAAGTTCGCGAAAGTGGAAATCAAAATATAATCCTTACCGAAAGAGGCAATACATTCGGTTACCAGGACTTAATCATTGACTATCGCGGTATTCCTGAGATGCAGAAATTCAATGTTCCGGTTGTTCTCGATATAACCCATTCGCTTCAGCAACCCAATCAGTCCGGCGGAGTTACCGGCGGCAAACCGGCACTGATTGAAACCGTTGCCCGTGCCGGAATTGCTGTTGGAGTTGACGGTATTTTCATAGAAACACATCCGAATCCGGCAGTTGCAAAATCAGACGGAGCAAATATGTTGCGGTTGGATTTACTGGATGGATTGCTGGTGAGGTTAATGAAGATAAGGGAGGCCATCAATGCGTGAATGGCAGAACGCGAGAAAGCACGAATGGGTAATTTCAGGGAGATGCAGTTTGTAACCGCCTTCATATTTACTATCTAAACAAGTTAATCTGAATAATTCGATGAAACCATTTGAAAATATTGCGGCGGAAATCATCATTCTGATTTACGAATGGGAGTCAAAATTATTGTCACTCCCTGAAGAAATAATCATGCTCCGAAGAAATTCGCAGAAACGATCGATAAAACAAATTGTAGGTCACATGGTTGATTCGGCATCGAACAACATCCACCGGGTAGTGCATTTGCAATACCGCGAACTTCCGTTGCGGTTTCCAAATTATGCAACTTATGGAAACAATGACCGATGGATTGCCATTCAGAATTATCAGGATGAAAACATGGAAAACCTGGTTCAGCTCTGGAAATTTTCGAATCTGCATTTCACGCATATTATTCAGAACATTAACCCTGAAATGTTGCAAAATCAATGGATTTCTGACGTTGGTGAAAAAATTACATTAAAGAAAATGGTGGAGGATTTTTTGCACCATTTGAAATTACATTTAGGCGAGATTAAGGAGATGATTTCCAGCGTTATTAAATAAACTTAGAAAACCGTCTGTTGAAAAGCATTAAATTAAAGTAAGTTTGAACTATGACAAAATCAACCATATATTCAATCGGTCACGGAAACAAAAAAATAGGGGACTTTATCAAAGAGCTGAAGTCGTTTGGAATTTTATATCTGCTTGACATCAGATCGAAACCATTCTCAAAGTGGTATCCATGGTTCAATCAGAATGAACTAAAAACCAGTGTTGAAGAAAACGGAATAAAATATGTTTATGCAGGCGATACTTTAGGAGGCCTTCCCGATGATAAAAGTTGTTACGACAGCGATGGAAAAGTTGTTTATGATTTACTGAAAGAAAAGGATTTTTTTAAAGATGGCATTACAAGGTTGACTACGGCAAACGAAAAACAAATAAATCTTGCTATCATGTGCAGCGAATCAAATCCTGAAGAATGTCACCGCACCAAACTGATTGGACAGGAATTACTCAAAAAGAAAATTTCCCTCAACCATATTATTTCTGAAAAGGTGGTAAAATCGCAGGAAATCGTGATGATGGAATTAACAAAAGGGACTGGTTTGGTTGACCTTTTTGGAAATGAAGTTGATTTTAAGTCCCGTAAATCATATTAGCCATGGAATTCTTTTCAATAGGCGTTTATCATTCAACCGGGGAGGTATATTTTAAAAAACTTACCGAAAATAACATCGATACGTTTTGCGATATCCGTCAGCGCCGTGGCGTAAGAGGTTCGCAGTATTCATTTGTTAACAGCAAACGGTTACAGAAAAAACTGAACGAGTTTGGAATAAAATACCAGTACATTTTGGCACTTGCACCCACTGCCGAAATCAGGGAATCGCAGAAAAAAGCAGATAAGGAAACTGGTGAACTTAAACGAAACAGAGATAAACTTGGAAAGGATTTTATAAAAACATACAAGGAAACTATTCTTGAAAAGTTTGACTTTATATCATTTATCGACGAGCTAAACGAAATTGGGGCGAAAAAAATAGTTTTCTTTTGTGTTGAAGAAAAACCGGAAGCTTGTCACAGGAAATTGGTTGCCGATAAACTCGAAAATCTTGGCTACAAAATAACCCATTTGTGATGGAAGTTTTAATTACATCAAAAACCCACAAAGGAAAAAATGCTTGTGTTGGTGGTTTGGTTATGACTTCAGGCCAGTATGTGAGGTTATTAAACGAAAGGAACTGGGACCAGTTTGCCGAAAATGAATATAACATCGGTGATATCTGGAGCATTCAGTTTACAAACCGGGAAGATATTGAACCACCTCATGTAGAAGATGTTGTTATTCACTCCAAAACCTATCTGCGAAAAATTGAAAACATTTCAGAATTTATCATTAGCAGTGGCGTTGAAATTTTTAGAGGTTCGCCTTACAGCATTTTCAACGGATTTATGCGCTGGACAGGCAGCGGAAGTGGTTACTTGGCCGACAAAAATGATTTGCCGCCAAACAGTGTTGGCTTCTGGATTTCTGACAAGGATCTGATATTCGATGACAAACACTATGAATATCCTTATCAGAACATTTATGTGCAAAACAAAAGATTTCGATATGTGGGTTATGAACCACCGGTAAAAATAATCCCGGCAGGAACGCTCATCAGAGTCTCACTTGCAAGGTGGTGGAAACCAGATGATGCTGATTTTGAAGAAAGATGCTATCTTCAGCTCTCGGGCTGGTATAAGTGATTTAAAAAAAATATGTATAACTAAAACTAACAAAACCAATCCGGAAAAAGGAACCGGGGCAATTGGAAACAAATAGGCAAAAATGCTCCCTAAAAAATGTGTTAAAACCAAGTCGAAATAATTATTTTTGAGCATACAAGGAATTGAGAATATGAGCAATATTAAACTTTTCGAAAGCAGGCAAATACGAACAGTGTGGAACGAATCAGACCAGAAATGGTATTTCGTTGTTGAAGATGTTGTGCTGGTTTTAACAGAAAGTAAAGATCCAAAGCAATACATTAAACGTATGCGTCAACGGGATAATGAACTCGCTAAAGGGTGGGTACAATTTGTACCCACCCTTTGGGTAGAAACTGCAGGTGGTAAACAACGAATGGGTTGTGCCAATGCAAAAGGACTTCTGCGAATTATTCAGTCAATCCCATCACCAAAAGCTGAACCTTTCAAACAATGGCTGGCTCAGGTCGGTTCCGACAGACTGGATGAAATTGAAAATCCCGAATTAGCCACGCAGCGAACACGTGAACTTTATAAACTCAAAGGTTATCCTGACGATTGGATTGAGAAACGGATGTTCAGTATTGCCATTCGTGAGGAATTAACTGAGGAATGGAAAAACAGGGGAGTGAAGGAACAAATGGAATATGCGATTCTTACTTCCGAGATTTCAAAAGCCACCTTTGGAATGACACCTTCAGAATATAAAAAAATGAAGGATCTGAAAAGTCAGAATTTGAGATATCATATGACCGACCTTGAATTAATATTTTCAATGCTTGGTGAAGCATCCACAACTAAAGTAACCCGGGCTAAAAATGCAAAAGGTTTTATTGAGAATAAAGTTGCTGCGCGAATTGGGGGCAGGATAGCCAGTAATGCTTTGAAAGAACTGGAGAAGGAAAGTGGCGAGAAAGTGATTACGTCAGAAAATTATTTGCCAGAAAACAAGAAAGTAAAAAAATTGAAAAGGGGTCAAAGAATTAAAAGATCGATAAACTTAAAAACTTGATTACCAACTAAAAAACTAAACCAATGAAACAAAACAACTACTTTACGTTTTTCGCTCTCGCACTGGTTTTCGTTTTCTTTTCCTGCAAAACCGAACAACCCAAAACTGCCGAACAGGTTTTAAATGCGCCGCTTTTCCAATACCAGGATTTGGAGCCGCGCTGGAACAGTTTTGAAAACCCGACTTCGGGAAAGGGGATCGGGGCGATGGAAAACAAAGGTGCCAAAGGTCATCCGTACGACATTTTAAATGCCGGGGAATCAAAAGTATTGCTCGATGTTCAGGGAATGGGAATTATAACACGAATGTGGTTCACCATTCAGGATCGGTCGCCGCAAATGTTGCGCTCGCTGAAAATTGAAATGTTTTGGGACGGTCAGGAAAAACCTGCTGTTTCGGCTCCTTTTGGCGATTTTTTCGGAAATGGTTTGGGAAGAATGGTTGCCCATGAAAACGTACTTTTTGCCAATCCCGAAGGAAGATCATTTAACTGTTTTATCCCGATGCCTTTTAAAACCTCTGCAAAAGTGGTGGTAACAAACGAAGGCAGCACCGATTTGAATATGCTTTTTTACGACATTAATTTTGTACAAATCAAAGAATGGAACGATGCAAACTTATATTTTCACTGCTTCTGGAACCGCGACACCGCAACCACTCCGGGCGTTGATTATACGATTTTGCCCAAAATTCATGGAAAGGGAAGATTTCTGGGCGTTAACTTTGGTGTGATTGCAAACCCAATTTATCAGAAATCGTGGTGGGGCGAGGGCGAAGTAAAAATGTACATCGACGGCGATGGTGATTTGCCAACGCTGGTAGGTACAGGTACCGAGGATTATATCGGGACCGCCTGGGGACAGGGCGCTTTTGTCAATCGTTACACCGGCTGCCTGGTTGCCGACTCCGAAAAAGACCAATGGACTTTCTACCGCTATCACATCCCCGACCCCATCATGTTTAAAAACGATTTAAGGGTTACGATTCAGGCAATGGGCGGAAATATGAAAGAAAAAGTGATTGAGATGCTCGATAAAGGTGTGCTGTTAATTCCTGTTACCATCCAAAACGAACAAGGCATGGTTGGTTTGATGGATTCGGTCCCGCCGGTGAATTTGAAAACCGATAAATTAATATCAGGTTGGACCAATTTTTACCGCTCCGACGACTGGTCGTCAACTGCCTATTTTTATCTCGATAAACCTGTAAACCAGCTACCAGAACTGGCTAAAACTGAAGTACGAACCTATAAACTGAAATAAAGATGAATCTGAAATTTAACCTGATTGTTTTTATATTTTTAGTTCTTGGAACAACATTTTCAACCGCGCAGTATCCAAACCGGTTCAAAAATGAGGTTGAAGAACTCGACAGTGCTTTATATAATTTCAGCGCCGATAAAAAACTTGTTGTATTTGCCGGAAGTTCAAGCATCAGAATGTGGAAAAATGTTCAGTCGTATTTCCCTGAATACAATGTTATTAACAATGGTTTCGGTGGTTCACATTTCAGCGATTTGCTCTATTTTTATAAAGAACTGATTTTAAAACCAGCGCCCGAAATCCTTTTTATTTACGAAGGCGATAACGACATTGCAAGCAACAAAAAGCCCGCAAAAATTTTAAGGGAAGCAAAACAATTAGCTGCAAAAATTCAACAGGATTTGCCCGAAACCCGTGTTATATTTATTTCGCCAAAGCCCAGTATTGCCCGTGTTCATCTTAAAAATACATACATCAAATTCAATTCAAAACTGGAGAAGTTTTGTAAAAAACAAAAAAATATTGAGTTTGCCGATGTATGGAACCCAATGCTTGATAAAAAAGGTAACGTTTATAAGGATATATTTCTTGAAGACGGCCTGCACATGAATAAAAAAGGTTATGACATCTGGGGAAAGGTGATAGGCGGGTTTTTGAAAGAATGAAGGAAATTAATTTATGTAAATCAACTAAACTAAAATACAATGAAACAAAAAATTTTACTCAGCCTGTTTGCCCTCCTAATTCTTTTATCGTGTCAGAATAAAAAACCGGCTTCAACGGAACGGGCTTTTAACGCGGCTTATGAAGGAGAGAACCTCAACCGGCTGGCATTCCCGATTGGCGGAATTGGCGCAGGAATGTTTTGCCTCGAAGGCTACGGGGCAATTTCGCATGTTTCGGTGCGGAATCATCCTGAAGTTTTTAAAGAACCTTTTATGATGGCAGCGCTGTCAATAAAAGGATTGGAAAATGGGGCCAAAGTTTTGGAAGGTCCGGTTCCTGATTGGAAGGTGTTTGGAAATCCAAAAACAGGAAATGGCGCTGGTGAAAAAAGTTATGGCTTTCCGCGTTTTGAAAAAGCCTCATTTGAAACCCTATTTCCATTTGGAAAAGTAAAACTGCAGGATTCAGACATACCTCTGGATGTTTCAATTAATGGCTGGAGCCCTTTTATTCCAACCGATGAAGACAATTCAAGTCTTCCTGTGGGCGGATTGGAATACACCTTTAAAAATACCGGTGAAAAGGCAATTGAAGCTTGCTTTTCATATCACTCCGAAAATTTTATGCGGGTTGAAACACCCAGTGAATGGGGCGGACAATATAAACCGGGATTTTCAATTGCAGGAATTGATAATGGTTTTTTGCTGAAACAAAACTGTTTTCCCGATAAACCATATTACAAGGGCGATTTTGCAATTGTCTGCGACGACCCTGAAACGAAAGTCGATTTGTGCTGGTTTCGCGGCGGTTGGTTCGATTCGCGCACTATTTTCTGGAAAGACCTTTCTGAATTTACATTTAACGCAGATACTACAACGTTGAATTCTCCGGGCGCATCACTTTATGTTCCATTCAAACTCGAACCCGGAGAAGAAAAAACGGTTAGGTTAATGATGAGTTGGTATGTTCCGCATTCTAATCTGCGTCAGGGTTTGGGACCAGTTTCGGATGAACAGTTAAAGGCCGATTTGGCCAAATGCAAACCCGGCGAAGGGTGCTGTGCCGATTTGAGCCACATTTATTACGAACCCTGGTACTCCGGAAAATTCAAAAACATAAATGATGTAGTTGATTACTGGAAATCGAACTATTCCGGGTTAAAAGAAAAATCGGAGTTCTTTTCAGGTGCTTTCTATAATTCGAGTTTACCGTCAGAAGTGATTGAAGCAGTTGCAGCTAATCTGACCATTCTGAAATCGCCAACGGTTTTGCGCCAGAAAGACGGTAAACTTTGGGCATGGGAAGGCTGTCACGACAACAGCGGATGCTGTTACGGCTCCTGCACCCATGTTTGGAATTACGCCCAGGCAATTCCAAATTTATTTCCGAAACTGGAAAGAACTTTGCGCGAAACTGAATATACAATAAGTCAGAACGAACCTGGGCATCAGAATTTCAGAACCAGCTTGCCAATTCAGCCGGTTGAAACACATAATTTTCATGCTGCTGCTGACGGACAATTGGGCGGAATGATGAAAATTTACCGCGACTGGCGGATTTCGGGAAATACAAATTGGATGAAATCACTCTACCCCAGCATAAAACAAAGTATCGATTACTGCATTGCAACCTGGGATCCAAAACACAAAGGCGTGGTTGAAGAGCCACACCACAATACATACGATATCGAATTCTGGGGCCCTGACGGAATGTGTACAAGCTTTTATTTGGGAGCACTAACTGCAATTACTGAAATGGGAGAAGTTGCCGGTGACGATGTTTCAGAATACAAAAGTTTATTGGAAAAGGGAAAAACAATTCTTGAAAATGATTTGTACAACGGAGAATATTTTATCCAGAAAATTAAAGTTGAAGGATTGCAAGCTACCGACCCCGTTGCTGGTTCGAAAGTTGGGATTAATATGAATTATTCGCCGGAAGCAATTGTCTTGCTTCAAAAAGAAGGTCCAAAATACCAGTATGGCAATGGATGTTTGTCGGATGGAATTCTGGGGGCATGGATTGGAAAAATGGCCGGTCTGAATGATTTTGTTGACCCTGAAAAAGTGAAAAGTCACCTGAATTCGGTTTACAAATACAACCTGAAAACCGATTTATCAGATCATGTTAATCCGCAACGCCCGTCGTACGGACTGGGAAAAGAAGGTGGTTTGCTGCTTTGCACCTGGCCAAAAGGCGATGCTTTAACTTTACCATTTGTGTACAGCAATGAAGTATGGACAGGTATTGAATACCAGGTTGCCTCGCATTTAATGTCGGTTGGTGAAGTTGAAAAGGGACTTGAAATCGTTCGCGAAGTAAGGAAACGTTACGATGGAAAAACCCGCAACCCGTTTAACGAATACGAATGTGGCCATTGGTATGCCCGCGCGATGGCAAGTTACGGTTTGATTCAGGGGTTAACCGGTGTTCGTTACGATGCTGTTGACCAGGTTTTATTTGTAGATTCACAGGTTGGCGATTTTACAAGTTTTCTTTCAACCGAGAATGGATTCGGAACGGTTAACTATAAACATGGTCAAGCAAAACTGGAAGTGGTTTACGGTGAGATTCCGGTGAAAGAAGTAGTAGTTAAAAAATGAAATATGAGTTCACTTCAATATGAATTTTTCTGCCACGAAGACACAAAGTCACGAAGGGTTCACTAAGAATACACAGCAGATATTCAACACTTTGTGCAACTTGGTGTCTTAGTGCCTTAGTGGCATTTAGTATTTTTTGATTTACTAAATAAAAAATTATGGCAGA
>JBBIVS010000103.1:0-2542 GCA_037439605.1 Draconibacterium sp.
AATGGATTTCAATCAAGTGAAATAGCCCGACTTTGGAAAGTCAGGCTCCCGGGACTTTGACTTTCCAAAGTCAAAGATTTACTAAGGTTTCACATCCCAAAACGCTGTTTTTCCAATGTCACCAACTTTAATATATCTCCGGCTTTTCAGAACCTCATTCGAATCATCTTTTGTAAATTCGGACAAAATCAGATAGCCACCAGTTTGTTGGGGAAGAGTAAGAAATGCAGGTATATTTTTGCGCTGGTAAGCTGGTAGTTCCAATTTTCGTTTCATTTGTGAAATCAACTTTCCCTGGGCATTTAGTAATTGAACAGTCACTGTTCCGGTAACAGGTATATTAAAATCGTTTATTCCAATCAGGTTAAAATTCAACTGTTCGCCTGGTACATAAAATCCATTGGGAAAATATCGCTGGTCGGCCAAATCGATAAAAACGGCAGCCGGAGCGAAGGCATGTTTTAACCATTTAAGGGTTGGTCCCTGTTCAAGGTCTTTGACATTGTTAATATACCAGTCGCCGGTGTAGCCATAATTGTTGGTGAGGTGGCAAAATGCCAGAACGCCTGCCATTGTTCGCTCACCGCGAATCCACTCGGTTTCGCAGGCGAGCCAGTAAGCCTGCATTTCACGGCGTTGTGCCGGTGTGGCATCAATACCAATCAGATTATCGTACACATTTTTGGTGAGTTTTGAAGGTTGCCCGTCGCGCCAGAGCCAGTTCCAGCCGTATTCGTTAACCAATTGTGTTGCCGAAGCTTCGAGGTATTTTAACTGGCCAGGTTCCCAGTCATCCATTTTCCCCAGGCGGTACGGATTTTTTGTAAGGTATGCAATCGGGTCTTCCTGTTTCATCAGGTTCCAACCGGCGCGGTAAAGATGGGGTTCGTCCATTGGGTCAACACCCGTTAAATCGCTTTCCATCATGTAGCCGGCATCCCAAATACGCGTGGGGTCGAGTTTTTGCAACGCCGGTATCAATGTATTTCCGATATAATTGTTGGTGTTTTCGTTAATGGCATCCCAAATAACAATACTTGGGTGGTTTCCGTCGCTCCAAACCCAATCGGTAAATTCTTCGCGGATTTGTTCGTCCCAACCATGGTTTTGCCAGTACAACCATTCATTTTGAAAGACCATTCCATATTCGTCGGCCATATCGTACCAGAAATCGGGAACCAATCCAACACAAATCCGCATTGCATTCCAGTCGATGGATTTGGGGTCGTCAATCAGCATTTTCTTAACCCATTCGCGGTTCCATGGAAGCCCCTGGCAGTCGGGATCTTCAAAAAACCGGTGCAACGTAATGTTGCTTCCGCGCAGGTAATATTTTTCACCGTTCAGGTAAAAGAATTTGCCATTCCTTTCAAAATCACGCATCCCAAAGTTTTCTATGACAACATCTGAAAGTTTGTCACCATCAAACAACCTGATTTCAGCCTTGTATAAAAACGGGTTTTCAGGGCTCCATTTTTCAAATTCCAATAGTGGAATTTCAACTGAAAGCTGAGTCTGATTGTCGCGGGTGGTTTCAGCCTGTAAATTACTTGTTGCAACCATTTTTCCTGTTTTTCTTTCTTTAAGTATCACTTCAGCCTTAACCTTGTCGGTCATTGGGTCGCCGTACATTACCTGCTGCGGGTAAAAACTGCGTATCATCAATTTTAACGTTACCTTTTTCTCTTTAACCGAAGGTAAAACAAGGTTTTTCAGGATTTTTTGCTTGCCGGAAAATGAGAGGTAAACATCGTCCCAGATTCCGGGAATGTAATTTACTTTTTCCTTATCGGTGCTGCCGGCGGCTTGCGGGGGAAGCCAGATTCGTTCGCCAACGCGGATAAGGATTTCGTTGTTGGCGCCAAATTTCAGGGCGTTGGTAACTTTTAAATCAATGGGTGTGTAACATGAAATGGACTGACCGACATCTTTTCCGTTGATGTAAACCTGTGTTACAAACTGGCTTTTCAGAATCGAAAGCATTGCTTCACTGCCATTTAAATCAGCCGGAATATTAACTGTTTTTTTGTACCAACTGTAACGTGGTTCGTACTGCAGTTTCCGGTAATCGTAGGCTTCATCGGCTAAAACCTGATCGGGGCGTTTGAATAGTTTGTTGTACGAATCAATTTTTGGTTCAGCCAGATGAATCAATCCCGGAACTGGACATTTCCTTGTAAATTTTTGGGGTGGGAACGCATTTGAGGTTTGGTCAAAATCCCACTGCCCGTTGAGATTGATTATTTTTCCTTCGTTTTGAGAAAAGGATGAAATCGTAAAAAGCAGAGTTACAAAAAGGATGATTAGTTTTTTCATTGGATTAGGTTGAAGATGATAAAGAAATTTCTCTGTTTCAGAATGTGTTTTAAACCTTATCAAGTTTTCCAACCTTAGTAGCAGATTTGTAATTAGATAAAAAACCTTATTAACCTTATTTCTGCAATTATTAATGCAAATTGATAAGGTAAATAAGGTAGTTTTTTAATTTTATTCCATTGGCTACTAAGGTGTAAAAGCCTAAAAATAAGGTTTTATAAGAATC
>JBBIVS010000103.1:2552-9423 GCA_037439605.1 Draconibacterium sp.
TTTGATGTTTTGGGAATTTTTGCCACCAAAACACCAAAACCTGTCCGTCGGCAGGCAGACACGAAATATCACAAAAAATTGCTCCTTGTTCCCAACGCCCTCCCTTTCGGGGAGGGCCGGGGAGGGGCTCTCTAATTTACAATTGCAGCAATACCGGCGCCTATCAGGCTCGAGTTTGGTACTTCCACAATTTCATAAAACCTGCGGTTTTCTCCGGAAAGGAAACCCTGAAGGAATGCTTCAAACAGAACCTGGAAATTGTTCATTTTGTAGAATGTGGTTCCTTCGATGGTCATCAAAACGGGTTTGTCAGTCGATTTGCCTTTGCCGGTTTTCAGGATTACTGCAGCCAGGCTTGCTGCCGTTAATTTGGCAGCGCGTGTAATCATTGCGTTTATAATTTCAGCAGCGGCCGCTTTGTCTTCTTTGCTAACGAGTACTGCCGAAAGTGTATTTGCTGGTAAATCGATTCCACAAACGAATTTGTTTACTTCTTCCGATGTCAGTTCGCCAATTTCCTTCATTCTCACTTTACTTTCGGCGCTGAAAACATCTTCGGCAGCCGCCATTTTCAATGCCATTGTACAAAGTCCGCCAAAGTATCCTCCTGCAATCATTTTTTCGAATGAATAACGTCCGGGCAGTTTTGTTGTGTTGTCGAAAGCAATATCAATGTCGGTGCGCGGCATCAGGTTGAAATTACCTGTTTCGATATTGATAATCATGTTCCCTTTTCGGTCGAGATCAGTCGTTTTTTTGATGTTTTTATTTTCTTCGATATAACAGGCGTTAGTACCAGTTCCAAGAATGAACCCGATGTAAGTGTCGAATTCGCGTCCGGCGGTTGCAGCCTGTCCGGCCAGCAATGTTGAAACAGTATCGTTCATCAGAACAATCTCCTTTTTGGGAGTGCCCATTGCTTCAAGGAGGTTTTTGCCCACCATCTGCCCCAGCACTTCAGGCGCTTTTACTTCCTTGCTCCATTCGAGCAGTTTACCGTCCTTATTGGGGAAAATCTCTACTGCATAAGAAAAACAGAACCCGATTTTTTCGGATACGTCTTTATAACTTGTAAGGTATGCAGCCAGTGTTGCAAAAAATTCCTTGTTCGACAATTCTTCGTCGATAGCGGGCATTTTGCGTTGCTGAAGATTTTCGGTAACCAGGTTCATGTTATTGTCGAACGACATTTTTACCGCCCTGAAATTGGTTCCGCCGGCGTCAATAGCCACAACCGGTTCGTTGGGTTTAATCTTCCCCTCGGCTCCCAAATAAGTTGGAATCATTTGTAACGAACCCTGTTTACCTTCCAGGCCAAGTTTCATTTCCGAAATAAAATCATCGGCAATTGTTTTAATGTCGATTTCTGATGATTGCAGTTTGTGTGCTTTTAAAAATTGTTGTGTTTTGTTCATATTATTTACTGTTACAGATTAATATTAATTCAAAAATTTAAAATCATTTTTTTGCCAACAGGAAATCCAGGGTAATTAGGCCTGATTTCCTCAATTTGGCCCATAAAGGTAAAAAGTATTTTTATTTTACATCGACAATTTTGAAAACCCATGCATATTGGCTCAGGTTTTTTGCAGGCGATATTTCGGGTGGATAAATTGTTAATTTGTCTCCCGATTTTTTTCTTTTCACGCTTTTATCAAGTCCCAGCATTTTAACATTTTCCACACCCTTAATGCCCTCTATTGTAATTGGTTTTTCAGGGAATTTTGTGCAAAGCACGTACAAATCGGTCCCTTTTTTTGTAAAGAATACATTTTCAATTTTGTTTCTTTTTGAACCTTCCCATTTGCGTGTCCCATAAATGGCATCGCCGTAAACATCGAGCCAGCTTCCAATATCGAGCAGTCTTTGCTGCTGGATTACAGGAATTCTGCCATCGGCAGTGGGTCCAATATCGAGCAGCAGGTTACCGCCGGCTGCCACTTTTTCGATGAGCATGTCAACGAGTGCATCCGAACTCATGTAATTACCAAGGTCTTCAATCCGGTTGTAACCAAACGAAGTGCCAATTCCACGGCATTCCTCCCATGGGCGTTCCACTTCGCCCACACCGGTCTTTTCGTGAACCATATCATACTCGGTGGTAAAATAACCGCCGTGTTTGCTCCGGGTTTCCTTTCCCCAGCGATCGTTCACACAAACTGTTTCCTTCACCGGAGATTCATTGTACAACCATGCCAGAAATTCGGTGCTTTTCCATTTTTCGCTTGGGTGGTCCCATTCGCCGTCGGTCCATAAAATGTCGGGTTCGTAACGGGTGACCAAATCTTTCATTTGCGGAATCATGTGGTCGTCAACATATTTTTCGAGGTTGTTTTTATACAGCGGATTGTACCACTCGTAAAGCGAGTAATAAAAACCCATGTGCAACCCGGCATCTTTAACGGCTTTGGTCAGGTCGCCACAAAGGTCGCGGTGCGGGCCAATGTCAACGCTGTTCCAGTTCCAGCTTTGCTCGCTTGGCCAGAGTGTAAATCCCTCGTGATGTTTTGATGTGAGAACCACATATTTTGCGCCTGCCTTTTTGAAAACATTTGCCCAATGGGCCGGGTCGAAATGTTCGGCCTTAAAATTACCGGCAAAATCCTGGTAGTGAAAATTTTCACCATACATATTGTTATGGTAATCGCGGAAAAGTTTTCCGGCTTCGCTTTTCTCGTTAATTCGCCACCAATACCATTCGGCATATTTGGCATAAACACCAATGTCGGCATTGGCGGGTGCCCATGCAGGAACTGAATATACGCCCCAGTGAATAAAAATGCCAAATTTCACATCCTCAAACCACTGCGGTACAGGACGGCTGTCGATGGATTCCCACGTGGGCTGGTATTTTTGGGCAAACACAGTTGATGAAAACAGCAGTGTAAAAAGAAAAAATAATGGTTTTTTCATGGTTCAAATTGGTTTAAATTTTAGTTATGCCAATATAATCAAATGTTTTAAAATGAATTGAGTTTTAATTTAATGGACAAGTAAAATTTCTTTTTTGCAAAAACAGGATGAAAGCCTCAATCATTTCAGCCCAATGGCAGCGCCTTGGGTAAATAATGTAATACCCGTCATTAGCGTTCTGATAGGGCAAATTAATTTCTGAATTATCTTTTCCCGTTAAACTCCTTAATGGCTTCCAACATTGCAACCATGTTTTCAACCGGCACATTTGCCTGGGCATTGTGAACTGTATTAAACACAAAACCACCGTTTTTATTAAATATTTCGCAGGTGCGCAAAACCTGTTCCCTTACCTCAGCCGGTGTGCCAAATGGCAGAACTTTTTGTGTATCGACCCCTCCGCCCCAGAACACAAGGTTGCGGCCATAGCGTTCTTTCAGCTTTTTCGGGTCCATGCCATGGGCATTAATCTGTACCGGATTAATGATATCGAAACCGGCGCGGATAAAGCTGTCCATAAAAGTTTCAACGGCGCCGCACGAGTGTTTAAAGGTTTTCCACTGGGTATTTTCGTGAACCCAGTCGTTCATACGTTTGTAGCAGGGCAGCCACATTTCTTCGAACTGCTCGGACGGACAAAAAGTGGAGCTTTGCGTGCCAAAATCGGTGCCGCACATAAAAACCGCGTTCACCTTATTTCCAACAACTGCAAAAATACGTTTCAGGTTTTCAATGGCAATTTCCGACTGACGGTCGAAAATGGTTTTTATGTAATCGGGTCTCATCATGGTGCTCATGTACCATTCGGCCACATCGCGTATTCCTTTCGGGTGCTTCAGGTTCAGCCCCGGAACCAGCGCAATATCACCAAGTGCAGTTCCTCCAAATGCTGCAATTACGGCCTTTCCCGAGAAATAGGCTTTATCCACTTCAATGCGCCAGTGTTCCAAATCTTTATCCGAAATTAAACCGAATTCCTCAAGATTATCTTCCACATTCAGTTCTTCTTCCACAATTGGTTCCTGCCTGATTATGGCATCGAAGAAATACCCTGTTTTTGGCATTCTTGCAGATGGGGAAACGGAAGTATCACCTTCAGGATACATTAAAATATCGCCGTTAGTATCAGTTGTAACATTAAAATTCAGTGGAACCATAACACGTTGCCCCCAGGGAGTTTTCCACTCTTTGTAGGGTGCGTGGTTGTTAAAACCAAACATGCTGTTTCTGCCCCAGGCGCCAATTACGTCTATGCCGATGGAATCAATTAATTCCCAATCAACTTCACCCAGCATCTGGAATGGTTCGATAACGCGGATGGGTTTTCGTTGCAAACCAAAGTGGCGGCGCAGTTTCGATATGGTTTGAATGTGGATTCCGGTAACGGCAGTTGATCCCAAATCAATTACAACCCGGTCGGGCTGTTGGTGATTTACTGTTTTTAAAAATTGTTCCCTTGAGTTCATATTTGTTTGTTCTTTATTAGCTGAATTAGAAAACTATAAAAATTTAAAACATGCATATATGTACATTATCCTTTACAAATATGCGCATATTTGTAAAGAAATAATTACGGCTTTGCATGTTGGTCAATTATTTTCACTGCTGATTTTTATCTCAATTTTGCTTTCGCCGGGTATTTCAAAAGGTCCTGCAGTCGGGTTTTTAAGATTCCTTTTATTACCAAAAAAATCAGTGTCGATTAACAAAGGTGTTCCGTCATTATTTTCAAATCCCTGGTCGGGAATTATTGCTTTTCCAAGTATTTCCGTCGTAATGGCTTTCAGTTTAAGTTTATTAATTGAAGCTGGTAAATTAAAGTTAACCACCATAAGGTCATTTTGTTTCTGAATTCCAGTTTTAATTTCAGTATTTATTTCAAGGAAATTTTTCCCTGTACAAAATACTTCTACGCCATTCACAAACACATTTCCATCGGCAACAACCGGCAAGGCTGTTTTTTTGTATGGTGCAAGCCCTTTGTTTTCAAATTCTTTTTCGTGCCAGCCATTCATGAATATATTGTTGTAAAACCTGTTATCGCCGCATTGCGTTTGTTTCAGCCCTGCAAGTTCGGTGGAATGCGGCTTGTGATAGGGCGTGAAACGATCCTGCGGCCTGACTTCGAAATTGCCGGCAAAAATGTTATGCACGTATGCACCACCTTCCGACCAGTCGCGAACCGAAAGTTTGGACAGCAGGATGTTGTTGTCGATTAAAAATGGTCCGTGGTTAACTTCCACAAAAATATCATCGGTATTGTTGTTATAAAGCAAATTCTGTGTAACCCGCGTACCCTGGGCCATCCAGTCGAGCCACAAACCGCGGCCACAATTATGCAAACGGTTGTTTTTGATTAGCATGTCGATAGAGGCATGAATTTTTATTCCCCCCATTTCGGCTCCGGTAAACTGGCGTTTTTTCCAGATGTTGTAAATGGTGTTGTTTTCGATGGTACTGAAAATTGCGCCCAGACTGCCGCAAATTCCGGTTTGCTCGCAGTTGTAAATGGTATTGTTACGCACAATGTGGCTGCCAATATTTTCTTTGCTCCAGCCCCGTTTTATGGCGCGGTGAATTGTTTCAACATATCCCTCAGCCGAATCCTCAGATGTGTTGTCAAACTCGTCGCCATGTTTGCCAAGTGTGACGCCAGAGCAACGCGAGTCGCTGATGATGTTATTCTCGATAATCCATCCTTTGCTCCAGTTGGTGCCAATCAGCCCAATTTGTTCAGCAGTTGGCGGCGCCCACTGCGTGGCTGCATGTCGCATGGTAAAACCGCGAACGGTAATATAGTTTACGTTGTTTATCACCGGATAGAAACAAGCTTTTCGAACGTTGATTTCCACCAGTTCATTATTTGGGTTTGCATTTCCGAAATTGGCGTAAATGAATGTGTTTTCCTTGTCGCTTTCGCAAAACCAGAATGATGTTGTGACAACGCCCCCGAGTTTATTTTCGGTTTTTGGTGGATTTAACACATTTTCCATCAGCGCCGATTCCCAAAGCGAATGTCCGTTCAGGTAAACATCGCCGGTATGGTGTATCCGGCCCAAATCGTTAAACCAGTCGCCGTGAATTTTATCGGTGTACGGATTGTAATCGCCAAAAAAAGAATTCGGAATTTTCACTTTCCAAACACCACCTGCAATTTTTTCCCATCCTTTAATCATTTCAGAACCTTTGATTTCCACTTTTTCACCCGGTGCAGCCTGGTAAACAATTCGTTTTGCATCCAATTCTCCACCCCTCGGAGGTTTTACCCATTCGCGGTAAACGCCTTCGTGAACCGTAATTACATCGCCGGGTTGCGCAATATTGGCGGCTGCCTGAATGGTGAGAAACGGTGAGTTAACAGTACCCTGATTTTTATCGCTGCCGGTTTTGGATACATAGTATTCCCTGGCTGAAAGGGTAAATGTTACAATGAAGAAAATCGGTAAAAATTGAAGTTTTTTCATTTCTCAGGTTTTTGCATATTAAAAAAATCCGTCTTTTAGTTCTTACTCCCTCACCCTTCGGGGGAAGGTCGGGAAGGGGGCCTAACCAGTACCTTTTCCAATTGTTCGAGCGAAATTCCCTTGGTTTCGGGCAAATATTTCAGGATGACCAGAAAACCGATTACACAAATTCCGGCATAAAGCCAGAAAGTATTTGATGCGTTAAATAATTCCACGAAAACGGGGAATGTTAAAGTAAGTAAGTAGCAAGCCACCCACAATGAAAATGTTGCTACCGACATTGCCGCACCGCGTATTTTGTTTGGAAAAATTTCAGACAAAACCACCCAAACGGTTGGCCCCAGTCCAAAAGCAAAAAAAGCGGGTGTTATAATGTTAAATGTGAGCAGCAGCCAGTCGTCAGTTCTGCCTGTTGAAAAAAGAAACCCGATAACTAAGTAGCAAATTCCCATTCCGGCAGCGCCAATAAGCATTAAAAGTTTGCGGCCCATTTT
>JBBIVS010000104.1:0-9335 GCA_037439605.1 Draconibacterium sp.
GTTGCAAACAAAACTTGCTTTTTGATAGAGGTGACTTTTGAAATAAAAATAATAATAATTGACTATCAGACAATTAGAAGACAAAATCTTCAGAATTTTAGATTAGTCGGATAATAGTGTTTCTTTAAATAAATATTTTCTTTTCAATCTATCATCTCAAACCCGCAATACGGCACCAAAACCTTTGGAATTTTTATCCCCTCCGATGTCTGGTTATTTTCGAGCAGGGCGGCAACAATTCGCGGTAATGCCAGAGCGCTGCCGTTTAACGTGTGCGCTAATTGCGGTTTTTTGGTGGCTTCATCGCGATAACGCAGTTTCAGCCGGTTGGCCTGGAATGACTCGAAACTGGAAACCGAACTTACTTCGAGCCACATTTTTTGTGCTGCCGAAAAAACCTCAAAATCGTAGGTGAGCGCTGAGGTGAAACTCATGTCACCGCCACATAAGCGCAGAATACGGTACGGCAATTCCAGTTTTTCAACCAGTGTGGTTACATGTTTTACCATGTCTTCCAAAGTTTCGTAAGATTTTTCAGGATGGGCAATCTGTACAATTTCAACTTTGTCGAACTGGTGCAGGCGGTTCAATCCTCGAACATCCTTGCCGTACGAACCGGCTTCGCGGCGGAAACAGGCGCTGTAAGCTGTATTTTTCATGGGCAGGTCTTTGGCATCCAGAATTACATCGCGGTAGATGTTGGTTACCGGTACTTCGGCAGTGGGTATAAGGTACAGGTTGTCTATAGTAGCGTGGTACATCTGTCCTTCCTTGTCGGGCAACTGGCCTGTGCCAAAACCCGAAGCTTCGTTTACCATCAAAGGCGGCTGTATTTCTTCGTAACCTGCCTTGGAGGCCTCAGCTAAAAAGAAATTGATGAGAGCGCGCTGCAGTTGTGCTCCTTTTCCGCGGTAAACCGGAAATCCCGCTCCGGTGAGTTTCACTCCCAACTCAAAATCGATGATGTTGTATTTTGCGGCCAACTCCCAGTGGGGAAGTGCATTTTCGGGCAAAGAAGGAATTTCGCCACCACTTTTTACCACCAGATTGTCGGCTGCGCCTCGTCCTTCGGGAACAATGTCGGCGGGTAGATTGGGCAATTGAACCTGCAACTGGTAAACCTGTTCTTCGATGGCAGCAAAATCAACGTCAAACTGTTTGATGCTCTCCTTGATTTCAGCAGTGCGGGTTTTGGCAACTTCGGCTTCTTCCTTTTTCCCCTGCCGCATCAGCAAACCCACTTCGCCCGAAATTTTGTTCATTTCGGCTTTGGCCTGGTCGGCTTTGTTTTGCAACTGGTTTTTCTGCCGGTACAATTCGGTGATTTGATTTACAATATTTGTGGCGTCGAAATGTTTCTTTTTCAGCTTCGCGATAACCAAATCGGGATTTTCCTGTATGAATTTTAAATTGAGCATGTGTTCTTGTTTTAATTGAGTTGCAAAGCTAATAAATGAATTTTATTGAATTTGGAGAAGTACTTATTTTATTCTCAAAAATAGTCATTGCATGACTATCGCAACTGTGAAAAGTTAGTATTAAAATTTAGTCATCGCATGACTATCACAACTGTGCAGAGTTAGTCATACGATGACTAAGGCAGTGAAGTCAAAAAAAAATCTCCTGCCTCTTCAGACAGGAGATTTTCCTTGTGATTTATAAACCAAATCAGTTCTGTTTATTCTTCCTTTGTTTTCTTTTTGCGCGGGGCTTTTGGTGCTTCTTCCTGAACTTCTGTTTCGGCTTCAGCAACCGGAGTTTCAGCAACAGGTTCATCCGCCACTACAGTTTTTTCAGCTTTCGGAGCTTTTACTTCGGGAGCTTCAGCAACTGCAACATCCACTTCAACAATGGGTTGAACCGATACATACGAACGGTTTTTGAGTTTCTTTTTAAACATCACTGTTCCGTCGATTAATGCAAAAAGGGTATGATCTTTTCCCATTCCTACATTTTCGCCCGGATTGTGGGTTGTACCACGCTGGCGAACCAAAACATTACCAGCTTTTGCAAACTGACCTCCGTAAATTTTTACGCCAAGCCGTTTACTTTCCGATTCGCGTCCGTTTTTCGAACTACCTACACCTTTCTTATGAGCCATGGTAAATTTTCTTTAAGTTATCCAACAATGTTTTCAATTTGAATCTGGGTAAACTGCTGACGGTGACCGTTCAATTTCTGGTAAGTTTTTCTTCTTTTCTTTTTGAAAACGAGCACTTTTTCGCCTTTTACATGTTGCAGCACTTTGGCTGTAATTTTCGCACCTTCCACGGTGGGAGTTCCAACGGCTACTGCGCCGTCATTGTCAACAAGCAACACTTTTTCAAAATCAACCGAGTCGCCTTCACTGGCTTCAAGGCGATGTACAAAAAGTTTCTTGCCTTTTTCTACTTTGAATTGCTGTCCGGCAATATCAACAATCGCGTACATAATTTCATTTTTTAAGTTTACACCGGCAGGCGGGATTCTCTCTTTTATCCTCTTCTTTAGCCTGAACGGATTAATTTTTCGGACTGCAAAAGTAGGAGTTTAAAATTGATTAGCAAATCTTTCAGAAAATAATTTTGTCATTCGTCACTGGTCATTGGTAAATTTGTCACTCAATGACTAATGACTGATGACCAATGACTTTTTAATCTTCCTTCTTTTTAAAAAAAATTCATATTCCAAGCTTAAACAAAAATGATTGTTATATTTGTTTTTGCAAAAAAATCAGGCTGAAATAAACATGCATAAAATACGATTAAATATTTTAGGTCTATCAGTAAGTCAAACACAATCAGGTGCTTATGCTTTGGTTTTAGCCGAAGAAAATGGCGAACGCAGAATCCCGATTATCATTGGCCCTGTTGAAGCTCAGGCAATTGCCATTCAACTTGAAGGATTGAAACCACCCCGCCCTTTAACTCACGATCTGATTAAAAATATTGCTCTGGCGTTTGACATAGCACTACTGGAAGTAACCATTTACAAACTTGAAGAAGGCATTTTTTACTCTGAATTGCTATGTGAAATGGATGGAAAGGAAATCAGAATTGACTCGCGCACTTCGGACGCCGTTGCATTGGCTTTGCGTTTCAGATGTCCTATTTATACTACCGAGGAAATCCTGAAAAAATCGGGAATAATTCTTGATTTGGAAGATGAAGAATCGCCGGTCAGAAATTATAAGGATAAGGAAGAATTTGGTGAGCCCGAAGTTTCAACTTACGCACAATATTCTGAAAAAGAGCTCAACGAAATGATAAATGAGGCCGTTCAGAACGAAGATTATGAAAAAGCCTCGATTATCCGTGACGAATTGAAGAGAAGAAAAAAATAACAAACTTTTTATGAAACATTTGTTTGCCCTGCTGGTAATTTTTGCCGGCATTTTATTTTTTCAACCTGTTATTGCACAAAGCCATGATTCAATCTCGGAAACAACCGTTCAGCAAGTTGAAACCCCTGCAGCAAAAGGCAATGCAAATGTTTTGCTCACTCACATGCCGGCCCCTTCGTTTAAAATAAAATCGGTTTTGAAGGGAATTCTCGGGATGGCGGTTTTGCTGCTCATCGGATTTTTATTCAGCAAGGACAGGAGAAACATTCCCTGGAAAACAGTTGCCGTTGGATTAATCATTCAAATTGTATTGGCTATCGGCGTTTTATATGTTCCTGTTATTCGAACCACATTTGAGTTTTTCGGGCAGATTTTTGTCAAAATCCTTGATTTTACCAAAGCCGGAAGCGAGTTCCTGCTTGGCGATTTAATGAATGCCGAAACTTACGGTTTCATTTTTCTGTTCCAGGTTTTACCAACCATCATATTCTTTTCGGCATTAACAAGTTTGTTGTTTTACTGGGGAATCATTCAGAAAGTGGTTTACGCGCTGGCATGGGTTTTTACCAAAGCACTAAAAATATCGGGCGCTGAAGCTTTATCGGTTGCAGGTAATATTTTTCTGGGGCAAACCGAATCGCCGCTAATGATAAAAGCCTATTTGGAAAAGATGAGCAAATCGGAAATACTGCTTGTAATGACCGGAGGAATGGCAACGCTGGCAGGCGGTGTCCTTGCCGCATACATTGCATTGCTTGGCGGAAACGACCCGCAACTCAGGCTCGAATTTGCCAAACATCTTTTAGCAGCTTCCGTGATGGCAGCTCCGGCAGCCATTATTTTTTCGAAAATGCTGCTTCCGCCCACTGAAGAAATTAATAAAGAAATTGAAGTGAGTAAAGATAAAATAGGCAGCAACACTTTGGATGCCATTTCAAACGGAACAACCGAGGGAGTGAAACTTGCCGTAAACGTTGGGGCAATGCTTTTGGCTTTTATCGCTTTTATTGCCATGTTCAATTTTATTGTTGGTAAAATTGGCCAGTGGACCACTTTAAACGAATTGATTGCCGCCGGAACCAACGGTCGCTACAACGAACTTTCGCTGCAATTTATTCTGGGGTACACTTTTGCACCCTTGATGTGGCTGATTGGAGTTAGTGGTGCCGATGTTGTAACTATTGGCCGTTTGCTGGGGGAAAAACTGATTCTTACCGAATTTATCGGGTACATCAGTCTGGCCAATTTAAAAGCAACCGGAGTATTTTCCGACCCAAAATCGATAATTATGGCAACCTACATTTTATGTGGATTTGCCAATTTTTCTTCAATTGGAATTCAGATTGGCGGAATTGGCGCGCTTGCTCCGGGCCGCAGGGTTTTGCTCTCAAAACTTGGGGTTCACGCGCTGGTTGCCGGAACGCTGGCTTCATTGATGAGCGCAACAATTATTGGAATGATAATGGGGTGAAGAAATGCGAGAATGCTTGAATGCGAGAATGCATGAATGATTTAGGACTTCAGAGAAGTCGAATGTTTAAAGAAAAATGATTGAGTGAAAGTTACGACTCCAGCCGGAGTCGCATAAAATAACAAACATTCAATCCTTTTAACTAATGTGACGTTATCAGGAGCTGCTCACGCTGACAATTGCTGAGGAAACCTTTTAACCTGACAGCGTCCATTGACCTGTCAGTGTTAAAAGTCCTTGAAAAAAACAACAGGATCCCAAATCAATGATACCCTGTTGACTTTTGTATAATTCCGAACCAATTTAATATTCAATAAAAATATTCATCGCATGACTATCCCAACTGTGAAGAGTAGTCATACGATGAATTCGAAATCAGATTATTTGCTTAAATCCTTAATCCTTATATTTCTGAATTTCAGTTCGGAGCCATGGCCAAGAAACCCGATATATCCTTTTTCGCGAAGTAATCCGGGGTGTTCTTTATGATCAAGTGTTCCGTTTTTGCTGGCTTCCTTAATATCGCCATTTAAAATCACTTTTATGTGTGTTCCTTTGGCAATTACTTCCTGCGAATTCCATTCACCCACCGGGTTTAAAAATCCACGTTTGGCAGGAATCACGCCGTAAACCGAACCATGATACTGATATTCATGCAGATTTGCATAAATTGGAGACTCATTGTCGAGAATCTGAATTTCCATTCCAACGTATGCCGCATCTCGTTCAAGTGGCGCCCTTATTCCCAGCCCGTTGTTGGCGCCGGGTGTCAGTTGAAACTCAAACCTGAAAATAAAGTCGCTGTACTCCTTCTCAGTAAAAATATTACCATGCCCGCTATCTTTTGGGCTTACAACCATTTCACCGTCTTTGGCAGAATAGTCGATCTTGTTTCCCTGCCAGCCATCGAGGTTTGTGCCGTTAAACAAAGCTTCAAAACCGTCGTTGATTTCTTCCTGTGTCAGTCCGATTTCTTTTGTATTGATTTCGCGTACATAAATATCGCGGAAAGCCAGTTCGTTTCCGTGAGCCTGCAATTCGATGGTACCGCTTTCAAAAATCGGGATGCTGCGGTTCCAGTAGTTATCCATTCTTACATTGTCAACTACCAGTTCACCGTTCAGGTAAACTGTCACGTTTTCCCCAATCATGGTAATCCTGAAAGTGTTCCATTCACCAACAGGATTATCGGCAACTTTCAGCGGATCGCGTACGTTTTCCTTATTGTTGTTGTACAATCCGCCCGAACCAACCTGTGCACCAACATCCACGCGTGAAGTATCCCAAATCTGAACCTGCGGGGTTCCTCTCAGGTAAATTCCGCTGTCGCCTTCTTTGGTAATCAGCCAATCAACAATCATTTCAAAATCCTTGTAATTTTTTGATGAAACAAGATTTTGTCCTTTCCCGCTGAAAACAATCATTCCGTCTTTTACACTCCAGTTTTCGAACATCTTTTTATTGGCCTCTGCCTGTGCCTTTGCCTTTTCCTGTTCACTCAGTTTTGCAATTGCAATGGGGTTTCCATCCAGCAACATTCCCTGCCAGCCATCGAGATTTTTACCGTTAAACATCGGAACAAAGCCCTTTTCTTTTGGCATTTTTTCGAGGTAGTTTTTAACGTTGATTTTATCGTAATCGCTTTCTTCGCCAGCCAAAACAGATGCTACTTTTTCAAGCATATTTTTCACAATCTCTCCTGAAAATCCGGGTTGTTCATTTCCCGGTAAGGCAATTTTCATAATGGCACGTGCAGTTGCCTGCTGTAAATCCTTGTCATCAAGAAATTTTTCGAGATAAATGAGCGATAAAAAAGTTTTCAGGTTTCCGATGGAATTAATAACCTGCGTTTTTTCTTCGGTTGTTGCCGCAAATGGCATTACTTTCCGGTATTGCAGCAATTTCTGGTCGTCGGGTAAATTTGCCGAACGCACCTGCCTGATGAAACTTACATAAGCAGGGGCGCGAAACTCGCCAGTGTTTGACTTACAAATTTCGAAAAGCGCTGCCGAGGCTGAATAATCTTTCCAATTCGTTAATGCCTTGAAGGCGGCTTCTTTTGTGTTTCCGGTTGAGTTTTTGAAATAACCTGTCGCAGTTTCAAGAGCGGCATGACCTCCAATTTCGGGTAAAATGGCAATAATCCTGTCTTTCTTATCCGTGGTTTTCAATGCCGAAAGCAGTTTCCCCTTTTCTGTTTTTTCTGCCTCAACTCCGCGTGCAGCCGCAACAACAGCCAACTGCACCTGACTGATTTCGGTTTCATCGTTTACCGAAAGTAAAAGCTGAACGAGTTGATCCAAATCCTTTTGAACTGATATCCTTTTCAAAGCATTAAAAGCGGCTGATTTCTCATCGGTATTTCCTGATTTTGTCAGGGCAAAAATGGGTTCGAAATATTCCTTCCCCGATTTTGCAGCAATCAAATCGATAAAAGCAGCCTTTGTTTTTCCTGATGTTTTATCCAATTGGGCAGCAACAGGAACCAGATGTTTTTTATCGAGCAGTTGTAGCAACGCGTTTTTTGTTGCTTCTGTGTCCTGTCCTTTTGCCAGGTGTTCAATGAACAGCGGTGTGGCTTTGTTTCCTTCCAATTTCAGAAGTGCGTTAACAGATTCAACCCGAACCATTTCAGAGGTTGAGTTCAGGCTTTCCCTTACAAAACCAATGGCCAGCGGATCACCTTTCCGGCCAAGCATTCCGATGATCTCGGCTTTAGTTTCGTCCGTAACAGTCCGGGCTTTTGCAATCCAGGAACGTGTTGCAGCAACATCCTGCATTTTTTCTGCCAGATTCAATGCTGAATTCCTGAAAGGTTTATTTGTGCTTTCAACAGCTTTCAGCAAAAGCGGCTGCACTTCGCTTCCAAAATATTTAGTGTAAATGGCAAGCGCTGCCGAGTAATTGTGAAGTTTATCGTCAACCTGATTTGCCTTGAAAATTTCGTTACATGCTTTTTTGCAAAGTTCGGTTTCGTTTTTATCTCCCAACCGGTCGGTGTAATGCAAAAATGCTTCGGCCGCATTGGTTGGGTCGTATGCAAAGTTTACATTTTTTGCCGCCGTTAAAAGTGTTTTGAATGAATTTGGATCGCCAATATTGGCGAGCGCCGCCAGCGCCACTTTTCGGGTTGCCGGGTTTTTGTCGTTTACAAAAGGTGTAATCTGTTTCACAGCACCGATACATTGCAATTCTCCCAATGCTTTAACCAGCGTTGGTTTTGTTTTGTCATTTGCCTTTTGAAGCGCTTCAAGCAAAGCACTGGCAGCGGTTTTTCCTCCAGCTGATAAAATGGTTTGCGTTGCTGGTTCGGCAAGAAAATCGTCGGTTAAATAAACTTTTACTTCCTGAATTGTTTTATCTCCCGCAACCAGATTCAGTTCGTTCAGCAAAAATATTTTTACATGTTTTGTTGCGTTTTTAATGCCTTTAAAAGTTGCTCCTCAACAAAATCTTTTTCCTTTTCTTTGCCGAATTCACTGGCATACCTCGAGCAACTGTTGATTACAAACCGAACAGCAGTGTCGTCGCCTTCGCCCGGTGCAACCAAAAGTGCAGTGAACTTCTGAAATCCTTCAGGGCCAAGCTGAATCACTTCGTTTATAACCCTGTCGCGGTGAACCAGGTTTTTGGTTGGCATTTGCGCCAGAATATCAGCGACTTTGGTGTCGAGCGTGCGGTTATCCTGCGCAAAGCTTCCGATACTGAAAACAGTTAGTAGCAGTATTGTAATTATTTGGAATTTGTATTTTTTCATCTTTTTTATTTGTTTTCTATTCATAATATTCTTTTCACCCCTAAATCCTTCCGAATAATCGGGACAGGTTCTAAATGGGACTTGAAGAAGCCCCTTCGGACTGGGGGCTTTTCCTAAATCGTCCATGGGGCACGCATGGGTTGGTTAATTAACCGGTTGGCGCCTTCATCGTCGATAAATTCCAGTTTATCGGGATCGAAATTTAAAGTGCGCCCAAGTCTGACAGCAATAATTCCAAGGTTTACCATGGTTGCCGAGCGAAAACCGTTCATCTCGTTCAACGCGAACTTTTTCCGGGTTTTCACCGATTCGGAGAAAATACCGATTTGGGGTTCCGGATCAGGTAATGTTTCCAAAAATTGCTGAAGATTCGGAATATCAGATTTGAATCCCCTGAAGATCTTACCATTCGGACCTTCAATATATGCAGCATCTTTGTCTTTGTTTTCGCCATCGAGAATAATCTTACAACCATCAGCATAAGTATATTCAATTCTTCGCCACGAACCCACAGCATCATAATGTTGCTGAGGTGCATCCACTTCAATCCGAACCGGACTTGTATCATCTTTCCCTAAAAGGTACTGCACCGGATCGAGGTAATGCTGTCCCATATCGCCCAGTCCGCCGCCGTCGTAATCCCAGTAGCCGCGAAACTTTGAATGTACACGTTCAGGATTGTAAGGTTTGTATGGCGCCGGACCCAGCCAGAAATCATAGTCAAGGTTTTCGGGCACAGGCATCGGTTTCAGGTTTGTTTCACCGCTCCAGTAAAATTTCCAGTC
>JBBIVS010000105.1:0-9325 GCA_037439605.1 Draconibacterium sp.
CCGGCTCTATATTCAGGTTTTTAAACGGAACTTCCCTTCCGGTAACCAGCTCGTAAGCTGTTCGCAAGGCAGCTTCCATTACTCCTCCGGTAGCACCGAAAATTACTCCTGCCCCGGTCGAGTCGCCCATCAGCCTGTCGTATTTTACTGGTTCAAGTTTATTAAAATCGAGTCCTGCCTGTTTTATCAGAATTGCCAGTTCACGTGTGGTTAATACATAATCCACGTCGCGGTATCCACTGTCGTGCATTTCGGGCCGGTAGGCTTCAAACTTTTTGGCTGTGCATGGCATTACTGAAACTGATATTATGTTTTCAGGTTCGATATTCCGTGCTTTTGCGTAATAGGTTTTAGCCAGTGCGCCAAACATTTGCTGCGGCGATTTGCAGGTGGAAAGGTTGTCAAGATATTCAGGATACATGTGCTCGATGTATTTTATCCATCCCGGAGAACACGATGTTGCCATTGGTAATTTAACAGTTTCGTCTTTGTCAACCAGCGCTTTTTTCAGCCGGGTGAGCAATTCAGTGCCTTCTTCCATAATGGTCAGGTCGGCAGTAAAATCGGTATCAAGCACGGCGTCAAATCCCAAACGTTTCAGAGCGGAAACCATTTGTCCGGTAACCCGCGACCCCGCAGGAAGTCCCAATTCTTCACCAAGTCCCACGCGCACCGCAGGAGCTGTTTGCACCACCACATGCTTGTTTGGATTAGCAATTGCCTCCCATACCTCTTCGATATAATTTTTTTCGACCAGTGCACCGGTTGGACAATGGTTAACACACTGCCCGCAATTGGTGCAAACAACATCGCGCATGGCTTTTTCGAAGAAAGTGGTAATTTTCATTTTATCGCCCTTGTAGGCAACAGTAAGAGCATTTACTCCCTGCAATTCGGCACAGGTTCGCACGCAACGCTGACAGCGGATACATTTGCTGTCGTCTTTCATAATTGATGGCGAATACATGTCGATGGTATATTTCTTTAAAGGCGCCAGTTCAATAAAATCCTGGGTCATAATTTTATATTCCGACGAAAGTTTTTGCAGTTCGCAGTTTCCGTTACGGTAGCATTTGGTGCAGTCGGCATTGTGCTCGGCAAGTAACAACTCGATGATGTGTTTTCTCGAATTTCTTACTTTCAGGCTGTTGGTGAGAATTTCCATGCCTTCTTCGCACGGTGTTGCGCAGGCAGCCGATAAACGGGTCTGTCCCGCAACTTCGACCACACAAACCCTGCAGTTGCCGGCCACGCATAAATCTTTATGGTAACAGAGGGTAGGAATTGTAATTCCCTGCGACTCTGCCGCCTGTAATATTGTTTTTCCTTTTTCTATTTCAACAGGAAAACCATTGATTGATATATTTATCTTATTTGCCATTATATGAGTTTTTACGGTTATTAATAAATCATCTCTTCCTGGAAATTTTCAACAATTGAGGAAAAAGAGTTGGCCACAGATTGCCCTAATCCGCATTTTGCAGTTAACTGCATGGTTTCCGTCAGCCGAAGCAGTTTATCGAGATAAGAAGCCGGCTTTTCGCCGCGTTTTACGGCTTTAATACCCAGTAACAGTTGCTGGCAGCCAACACGGCACGGGGTGCACTGTCCGCATGATTCTTCCCTGAAAAACTCAAGGTAATTATCGAGCACATTATACATCGAACGCGAACTGTTAAAAAGCATCATCGAACCACCGGTGGGTAACGAAATGCCCGTGAGTTTTCCTTTAAAACCAATTGCTGCATCCTTGAATTTTTTGCGCGGAACGAGGAAGCCTGATGCTCCGCCCACTTGCACGGCTTTGGTATCGCCGTCGCCAAACTCGTAAACAAAATCCTGAAGGCTCATTCCCAGTTCCAGTTCATAAATTCCCGGTTTTGGGGTATCGCCTGAAACTGAAAATAATTTAGTGCCTCTCGAATATTGAACTCCCAAATCGTAGAATTTTTTGGCGCCATATTTAAATATGGTGAATGTATGAACGAGTGTTTCAACATTATTGATAACAGTTGGCATGTTTTTGTACCCATGTTGCGTTGGGAAAGGCGGTTTGTTGCGCGGTTCGCCGCGTTTACCTTCCATCGATTCCATCAGGGCAGTTTCTTCGCCGCAAATGTATGCCCCGCTGCCCATGAATATTGAAATATTGAAATCGAATTTTATCTCCTTGCAGTAATAGTGAAATTCGTCGATGGCCTTATTAAGTTCGGTTTGCAAAAATTTATACTCACCCCTTAAGTAAATAAAGCCTTCCTTAGCGCCTGTTATATAACCACAAACGGCCATGGCGGTAAGCACCTTGTACGGCACTTTCGACAAAATCTCGCGGTCTTTGAATGTTCCCGGTTCGCCCTCATCTGCATTGCAAATAATGTATTTTGCATCGGTTTTAGCCTCGGCTGCCAGTTTCCATTTTAATCCGGTTGGGAAACCGGCCCCACCCCGGCCTTTTAATTCTGAACTGATAAGTTCATTTATTAAATCAGTTGGTTTCTTTTTAATGGTAGCCGAAAGTACCTTTTCCCAGTCGTTTTCATTGCTAAAAATAAAATCGACCCTTTTTAGCTGATGTGAAATTGCCATGATCTTTAATTTAAGTTTTGTTCACTAATTTTCATATAACCCGTCAGGATATCGCGAACTTTTTCAGGTGTAAGTTCGGTAAAAACTTCATCATTTACCATCATTGCAGGCGCTTTATGGCACCATCCCAGGCAATTGGTTTCGAGCAGGGTAAACCTTTTATCAGGGGTGGTTTCTCCCAGTTTTATTTTCAGCATGTCCTGGATGGCAAAAAGCACCTGGTTTTTACCTTTCATGGCACAGGTAATGGTTTTGCATATCCTGATAATATACTGACCTACAGGTTTAGTTTCAATAAATGAATAAAATGTGGCTGTTCCAAAAACTTCGGCTGCAGGAATATCAAATTGTTTTGCAATTTCAATCATGGAATATTCCGAAAGAAACTTCTCCCGTTCAACAACTGCCTGCATAATGGGTAACAGGTTTTCTTTGCTCCTCCCGTGTTTATCGGCCATTTCCCTAATCAATGATTTTATAGGATTCATAATATTATTTTGAGTTTTAAAATCGGTTAATAAAAAATTTTGTTAAACACAGCGCCAGTTAAGGCAGGATCGGTTCATTGAAATGAAACTTTTTTCATTTGGTTTCATTGTTTTTGTTTTGCAGCAAAAGTAAACAGATGATTAATAAAAAATTCAGAAAATGTTGCTTAACATGGCTGTTGTTCAGCATGTTTGTAACTCATTAATAATATTGATTGGCGAAACCGGGCAATAGCATGATTTTTGTCGATAACGGTGCTTTAAAATTGCAGTTTTACTGTTTTAAAACACCATTCTTTGAAATTACGACAAAATTTGGTTCATCTATTTTTTGAAAATTTCTGAATTTTTAGGCAACCTTTTTTGAAAATTTCTGTTCAACCCATAGCCGGAAAACTTTTAGCGATTTTAGTCATGAAAACAATTTTCCTTTATTCATTGCTACTTTTTTTCGCAATTATGGCTTTAACAGGTAATGCGCAGTTTTTAGTGGTTACGGGTAACGTTATAAATGAAAAAACCGGAAACGCTATCGAAAATGTTAATATTTTTGAATCATTCTCGGGGATTGGCACGATAACAAATGTTTCAGGCTTTTTCAGCCTTATGCTAAAACCGGGGAAGGCCGAGTTTGTTATTACACATGCCGGTTTTAAGGATTTAGCGAAAAAAATGGTTTTACAAGCCGATACAACTTTTATTTTTTCACTTTTACCTCAAATCAACCAAAAATCAAAATCCAAAGATTCGGTGCATCAAAAAACTGCCGAGAAAGTAGAAACCGGTTATAAATAATCAGATTAATTAAAAAGTTCTGTAATTATTTTACCCTGGCTTTTATCGGGGAAAGGAATTTTCAACATTTCTGACAAAGTGGGAACCAAATCAATTGCATCGTATTTTGCGTTAATTTTTCCGGGACGGATATTTGTACCATAAAAAACAAGTGGAATGTGCGTTTGATCGGTGTAATTCACTTTTTTGAATTTGTACTGTGGTTGCCAGCCCTCTTTTAATACAAACAGGCAATCGCCCGACCGTCCTTTTACATAAGTTCTGTACATTGGTTCAAGTATCCCATTGGCCTGAATTCCCCTCTCGAGCAGGTAGGCCGGCATAGCTGTAAGCACTCCTTCAAACTCATCGATAAAAGTGGCAACGGTGTTTTGAAATTCATTCAGGTCGAATTTGTTTTTTGCAATCAGTTTATGGTTCACATAAATCTGGTGTTCATCGTAATATTCAACCCATTTTTGTTCACCGTAGGTAATGTTCAGGTACGAATTGAGCAAGGCAACCGCGTTTTCAACATTAAAATAATCAACAGGCAAGTGAAACTCTTTTTTCAGGTAATCAGCAGGGTATGTAGCTGAAGTATTGGCTGTTAAGAAGAAAAGGACATTGCCTTCGCCATATTTTTTTTCGACCGCCACAATAATATCAGCAATAAACCGGTCGATATTAAGATAAGTATCCTGCATTTCGAGCGATACCGGCCCAAAAGAATTGTTTTCATTATCCATCGACGAAAAAACAGTGGTTACAAAATCCGGATATTCATCGTTTCCTATATTTTCGTTCTGAAGAATCAGTAATGCGAAATCCTTAACCATCATGTTGGCCGATGGAGTGGTTTTAAACGGTGCGAAATTACCGGCTTCTTTCAGGTATTTACTGATGGTATGCGGAAATATATTGTACTTGCCAAAATACCCTTTTTCCAGTTCATAGTCATCGCGCAGGCTTTCGCTGTAATCTATTTCGGGCAGCAGTGGCGTCCAGTTCCGATAGCTGTATTTTTCAGCATAATTTTCGCTGTTAAAAAGACGAACCCAGTCGGGGAACATATTTATATAAAACGAACTCGAAATCATCCGGCCCGATTCAATGTCGAACCAGTAAGCGGCATCAGCGGCATGGCCTGCAGCAATTATTGCAGATTCGCGGTTTAGGGCAACACTGAATACTTTCGATTTTCCCATGGAATAAATTTTTAAGTTATCGGTGATGGTATTCGAAAGCAGTTTTATTGGCGATGCATTTCCCTGTTTGGTATCAGACCCAACAGTCATAAACCTTTTATCTTCAACACATTCAGTCTCCAGTCCATTAAATTTGTCGAACCAGTTTTTATTGATAATTCCATGCGTGGCCGGAGTGACGCCAGTAAACAGGGTTGCCGTTCCCGACGCATAATTCTGAATATGTTGTTTAAGTTGAACATTGCTGCACACAGCCCCATTTGTATAAAGTTTTTTAAATCCATTTTCACTGAATTTATTCCAGTAGCGTTGAATATAATCGGGGCGCATATTTTCAACCACAATGCCTATAACAACTTTTGGTGTTTTTGATGTTTCTGCAGGATTTAGCTCCGCCCGTGTTAATTTGTTGATAAACAGAGATATAATTATTATAAATCCAATTTTGATATAATTCATGTTTCAAAAAATTTGGCGGCCAAAGTAGCAAAAAGGTTTGTTTTGAGCAAAGAAAATGACTTAGGGTGCGGCGATTTTTAATCGCCGGTTTTAAAAGGCATGAATTCAATTCATATCAGCCAGGGCAAATTAATTATTACTGATTTTAAATGCAACATCCGGCTTCCCTACATCCAACTTTGGAACAGTTAAAATTAAATCACCATTTTTTGAATCTGCTTTTTCAGTTTTTACTGTTTTTCCATTCCATGTGTTGATCCATGTAATTTTATACCGGCCATTTTCAAGACCCTTTATGCAGGTAAGGGTTCCGCTCACATTTTCTTTTTCATAAGACCTAATCCAGCCAAACGCATTATTTTCAGTTGCCATCACAAAAATGTCTGCGCCTTTTGCTTCGGCATTTGCTGGTTTCCAAGGGAGGTTGGCAAAGTCGATATCCGAAGTAAAAGCGGCAACATGTTTCAGTTGCATCCAGTCCTGTTCGTTTAAAACGGGGAAATCCCACCAAACCGGAATCCCGGCCAGTCCGCTGGTGAGTGTTGCCCAAAGTGTATTGTGATAATGAATGTGATAATTCTTTTCCTGTGGTTGATAATATTCAAGGTTTGCGCCGGCTTCGCCAAAAATGGCAGGTTTTTCGAATGCATCCCAAAATCTCCTGCTTGCCCAAGCATAATTGTAAACACCGCTGCGCATGGTATCTGCCGGGTATTTCATTTCCCATCCTTGTGCCGGGTAAATATGTATGTTTGGAATGTCATTCCGTTCGTAAAGCGGTTCGCGGTATTCGGTAAAACCGCCGCTAAAAGAGGCGGTTGTCGGGTGCTGGTAAGGGTCGTTTTCCTTAAAATTGCGGTGCGATTTTTCAACCCAGTCGTAACATTCCTGATGGTGGCCTTTTGCCCAACCATCGGTTCCATTCATTTCGTTTATAAGTTCCCATATTCCCCAACTGCGGCTGTGTGCAAACCGGGCAATCAGGTAGCGGTATTTCCTTTTCTGGTATTCCCAAGCCAGCGAATCGCTGTACACTTCCTCAACATCAATTAAATGACGGTAAGGATTTTTATCCCACTCTGCAGCCCAAACGGTTTCAGAAAAAAGGTCGTGTGGCCAGATGGCATACATCACTTTTATATCGTCTTTTTCCAAAATGGTGAGCATCGAATCAATCCTTCCTAGTTTTTCCTGGTTGTATCTTCCAAGTTCTTCCTCGATAACTCCGGTTTCATTCACAAATCCTCCGTAACCAATGTCCCAGATAGCCAGCAGATTGGCGTCGTGTTTTGCAAAGGTTTCAAACCGCTGCAGGTTGTTTCCCCAGGGTGAATAAACGCCAATGGCATAATATGATGAGCCGTCGTCGTACTGGAAATAATGCGGATTTTTAGCAGCAGGTTTTATCCATCCGCGATGTTCAGAATTAACGGCTGTTAAAACGTTCACCGTTGATTCGCCTGTTCCCCCGGCATCTTTTACAAAAACCTGGTATTTGTATTCTCCGGTTTCGTTGGGCGAAAACCTGATTTTCCACTGGCCTCTTTCCTGAAAATCATCGTAAAATCCAAATATCCTGATTTTTTTACCAGAAGGAGAAGTGAAATAGGCGTAAACATCAATGTCTTCGGGATTATACGGATTTTCATAACCAACATTTTTCAGATTGAGGATTACTTCAAATTTCTCATATTTTTTTACTGTTTTTGTGTTTACCGATGAAATGGCGACTTCCGGTTTAACGCCGGGAACAAATGTTTCGGCGGTAACTTCGGGTGTGGCAAAAAATTCTTCACCACTTTTCCCCATAGGTGCCACCTTGTAAAAATAGTTTTGGTATGGTTCAAGGTTTTTATCCTCAAAAGTGGTTGTTTCAGTTTCGGCGATAAAACTCTTTTCATCTGCAGTAAAGTTGGCTACTGTGTTTCTGTAAATTTTATATTTAGCGCTGTTTGCCGGATCAGTGGTTTTCCATGACAATTCGATGTTTTTACCGTCAATCAGTTTTGCCCGCATATCGTTTACCTTGATTAAATACCACGCCATTTTGAAATTGTCAATTTCAAGTTTTCCTGTTTTTTTTGCCGCCAATCCGCGGTTGATATAAAAATCGACACTTTGAACTGTATTGTATTTTGACCAGTAATCTTTCGTCAGTTCTAAAATGTATTTGTGCCACTGGTTATCGCCCGGAATTTCTTTTTCGAGGTATTCAACAGTAGGTGGTTCAATTGAATAAGTGGGGCTGGCAGTCAGTTTAAAAGCAAAATCAGATTTTATTTCCAGTTGAATCCGTGGATTTTCGGTAACCGACAAAGCTCTGAACGGACGAAAAGTAAAGTGGTCGAATGCGCCATGACCATCCACTCGGGCAAAGTCAATTTTTAATACGCCATCAGCTTCTGTGAATTGGTACGCTCCTTTAGTTTGAGTTCCCCAAATGATAAAAGGCGGCCGGTTTCCCTGGTTGCCCCTGATAGAAAATTCGAGTGTGCCATTTTCAAAATCATCTGTAAAACCAACACGTTGAGTATATCCAAAATTGAAGGAAGTAAAAGTCAGAAAGCAAATCAGAAAAGCTGTTTTTAATTTTTTGAACATTAAGCTGAACAGAAAGGATTGTTTTGGATGGGCTGCATTTTGAAATTTCGTTGTCATTTTATCAGGTTTAATTATTTAAATCAGAGTCATTTGTTCAGTCTGTAAATATTGTAAATTGTTTGACAGGAAATTTTAAAGTTTTCTTTTACTTTTACTTCCCTTAATCTAAATCAAATTATAATTCTTAAAAATAATCAAAATGCAGAAACTTCAATTTTTAACTCAGACTATTTTAATTGCTTTTGTGATAATGCTTTCAGCTTGTAATCAGAAACCAAAAACAGAAGCGGCAGCTGAAAAATCGGCAGAGGAAAACTGGATACAGTTGTTTAACGGAAAGGATTTAAACGACTGGGACATTAAATTTAAAGATCACGAACTTGGTGATAATTACAACAATACTTTCAGGGTTGAAGATGGTATGTTGCGCGTTTCGTATGAAAACTGGGAGGAATGGAATGGTACATTTGGCCACATTTTTTACCGGGGCGAGTTTTCGCATTACCGGTTGCGGGTTGAGTACCGTTTTGTTGGCGACCAGGTTAAAAACGGCCCGGGCTGGGCATTTCGTAATAACGGATTGATGTTGCACGGGCAGCCGGCAAATACAATGGAACTCGACCAGGATTTCCCGGTTTCAATCGAGGTGCAGTTGCTGGGCGGAAACGGAAAAGATGAGCGTTCGACCATGAACCTTTGCACACCGGGAACAAATGTGGTGATGGAAGGCCAGTTGATTGAACAGCACTGCACCAATTCAAAATCGAAAACTTATCATGGCGACCAGTGGGTTTCAGTTGAAGTTGAAGTTCACGGAGGAAAGGTAATTAAACATTTTGTGGAAGGCGAGGAAGTGATGCACTATGAACAACCACAACTCGATCCGCGGGATAAATATTACGAAAAACTGCTGGCTTTGTATGGCGATAAAATCATTACAAAAGGAACCATTTCGTTGCAGGCTGAAAGCCACAATACCGATTTCAGAAAGATAGAGTTGCTTGTTTTGGAAGAGTAGTATAAACTGTTTTAAGTGCGCAGAGAATTCAGGTATTTTTTAGTTATTTTTTTATTTGCCGCATTTGCCGGTAAATCAGTCATTGCTCAGAATTATTTGCTGAAAATTGATTTCAGCCAGAAGAATACACCTGTTCAGACTGGTTTTCAGGGTTATTTTGCCGAACATGAAGTTGCAAATACATTTGTATC
>JBBIVS010000106.1:0-9212 GCA_037439605.1 Draconibacterium sp.
ACTGTAGGCAGGCGATTTACTCAGCGGCTGAATAGCTCCCATTGAACTTATATTGATGATATTGCCGCTTTTCTGCCTGGCCATGATTTCCCCAAAAACTTTTGAAGGATAAACACTTCCCAGAAAATTCAAATCGGTGGTGGCTCGAAAAGCCTCGGTGTCGATTCCAAAAAATGAATCCTGAAACGGAATTTCGTCTCTCAAAAATTCTGTTTTTGTTGACGCACCCGGTGTTACGCCACCTGCAACATTGATTAATGCATCAATCCGGTGAACATGTTTCAATATTTCTTCCAGCACCATTTTGAGCGATTTAATATCCAAAACATCGCAAATAAATTGAAGGTGATTTCCGCCGGTTTCAGAAATCAGGTTAAAAGTGTCCTGAAGTTTCTTTTCATTTCGACCCAAAATAATTAACTGCGCTCCGTTTTTTGCCAGCGCTATCGTAATGGCAGTGCCAATTACACCGCTTGCTCCGGTTACGATTATTGTTTTATTTTTTACTGAAAACATGCTGGATTCTGGATTCTGGATACTTGATACTGGATTCTGGTCATTTAAAACCTTTCTCATTTTGTATTTCTTATTCCTTATTCTTTATTTTTTATTTCTTCCATTCTCGCATTCATGCATTCATGCATTCTCGCATTCTCGCATTCTTGCATTCCTCCTTAAATCGCTTCAATTATCCTTTCCCTTACTTTTTTTGCAAGTTCAAAACTCCCTGTCTCTTTAAAATGCACGTTGTTTGGCAGCTGTAATTCGCTCATTCGTGGCAGCATAAAAGCATACAAATCATTGATAATGATGTTATTTTTATTCATGATTTTAACTGCTTCACGATTGTATTTCACGGGCATTCCGGGTTTTCTGAGTGGGCCTTCCACTACATCGGGATAAGGTGTTGTTGTGGCAAATATTAGTTTGGCCCCTGTAGCTTTTAATTTCTCCACTATAATTTCAAGGTTTTGTTTGTACTTTTTCAACGGCGCCTGTTGCGGATGTTTTGGATTGTTACTGTTTTCGCCGGTCACAGGGTCAACATGTTTTATATCGTGCAACCCGAAATTAAAATGAATCACATCCCATTTTGTATTACGAATCCAGCGTTCGGTATTCTGCACACCTTTCGTGGTACCCTCGCAATTTTCGGGTTTTTCATCATCCATCATCGGACGGTAAACATTGGCCCTGTATTTTAACATTTCCCTTACAAATGGCGTGTACCCAATTGAAATGGAATCGCCGATAATTAAAACGTTAGGCAAATCCTGGTTTGTGCCTGTAAACATCATGTCTGGAAATACCAAAACAGGTGTTGTTACCAATAACGAATCTTCGAGAAATTTTCTTCTTTTCATTACCAACAATTTAAAAAGTCGTTAAAGTTATCGATTTATTTTATTGTTTGTAATCTGACCATTGCAGTTGCCGCCCATAAAACAGAGCTTGTCCATGAAAATTTCCGGTTTTTTTCGGGCGGTTGAGGTAGTGTTTTTTGTTATTTTTTGCATTTGTTCCAACGCACACATTTTCAACTTCACCTTTTTCGTTTACATATCCGGCCAGGGCATTCCATGCTTTTTCAACGTTCGAAATATATTTTTCCTCAGGAAGCCAGCCCTTATCAACTCCCGATGCCAGCGCAAACAATAACATTCCGGTACACGATGATTCAGGATAACTTTTGCAATCGTCGGGCAAATGGTGCCACATTCCATCACTACCCCTGAAAATCTATTAGTGTTTTCATCATTTTTTGGTAAGCCTCAAGTAGTGGTTTGTAATATTCATATATTTCGGGCAAAACAAGCAGAATTTCGGTTAAAGAAGCCGCAGCCCAGCTATTTCCGCGTCCCCGGTAAAACGTTGCATCATCGCGGTGATAAAATAAACCGTTGGGGCGTTGCAATTTTTCGCAATACAGTTTCAGTTGCAGTGCTGCACGGTCGAGGTAAACGGGATTTTTTGTCGATTTGAAAGCCTGAACCTGCAGCGAGCCAACCATGTACATGTCGTCAACCCAAAATCGGGTAAGCTCTGTCAGCCCGTCTTCACGTGGATTTGCAAATTCATCGTCAGCCAGTTTTTTGGGAATGGCAAGGTATTTCTCATCACCCGTTTGCCATTAAATTTCGAACGGCCAGATACCAAAAACATTATAATCGACATGCCCGGAGTGAGGTTTCTTTTTTTCTTTTAAATAAGGTGAATATCCTTCAATAACCTGATTTGCGATGTTCTTGTTTCCCGTGGCTTCGGCAAAATTCAGTGCCCCATAGTAGGATCAAACTTTTTGGAAACGCCAGCCAAACCGGCGGTTAACAATGTTTTCTGTAATTCGGATGCCAATTTCCACAGGCGATTTTTCAAGTTGAAGTTGTGTTTGTGAAGTTTTCGCTTAACGGTTAAATGCATTGGAAAACGTAAAAATCAATACTAAAATCCCGAATAATTCTGAAATCTTCATTTTGGTAATCTTTACTTCAAAGTTGTTCGTAAACGTTTTTTTACTTTGTATAACTTCGTGTCTTTGAGTCTTGGTGGCTATTTTTTTCTTGCCACAAAGGCTCTAAGTCACGAAGATTAACTAAGATATTTGTTGACTAAAATGCATTAATTTGTTATTCATAATTTGCAATTCGCTTCATGTTGTAAAAATCAAGATACAGCGATTTTCCATTAAAAGCTATTTCAATGGTTTCTGCTTTCTTTTTTGCCTGGCTGTATGGCGAATCGAACTTGTCGTAATTTGTATCCACCGGTTTTTCATCAACCAAAAAATTGTCTTTAAATTTCAACACCAGATTTTTGTCCTTCGACCGGTAATTTAACACCAAATTTTCAGGATCGAATGTCAGTTGATTGGAAATTATCCTTTTGCAGAATTCATCAAACGAGCCATCTTCTTCAACCGAGCCGGCTTCGGTAATCCAGAATGTCTGTTTTCCCTGCTGAATCAAATCATCGGTGGTATTCTCCCTGAATCAAAGGATTCCGTCCAATAAAGGCAGCAAAGGTTTCTCCCTTTTTCCCAAAAGCATAATTTTCAGAAATAACAACGGTATCGAAAAGTCCCGATGGAAAATAAGCGTGGGTGAAATCAAGCAAATCCATTTCCATGATTCCTTTCTTCATTGGAATATTATAAATTGCCATCGAAATGTTGTTGTCCTGTGCCACATGCGGAATGCGGCCGTAACCAACCCAGTAATTTGGCGACTGGTGCTTCTTGCCGGCTTCCAGCGCCGGATGGGTGTGGAAAATACTGAATGAATTCCCAACGTTCATTCCTGCAACATGCTCCTGATCGGCATATTCATCGGGATGATGATTCTGGACCGAATACAGCGAATAATTTTTGGTTCTGAAGGTGTATGTATTTCCCTTTTAAATGGCAACGCCGTTACTTTGCGGATTAACAAACCGGATAAACAGCGGTTCGAGGTGTAACAACCGCAGCAAAGTAAAATCGGGCATTTTAAAATCGGCAATAAATTCATTTGAAAACATGTTGCAGTTACGAATGTGTGCCAGCGAGTTTCTTATAAATCAGGATTGGTGAAAGCTTCCATTCCCCACTGCATCATCATGTTGCGGTTGCCGGTGCCGAAATAACCTTCGGTTTTCAGTTCATAAATGTCGAGGCCGTTATTTTGTTTTATCATCACATTCGATGAATCTTTTGCAATTTCTGATAAAACCTCAGGAAGTTCATATTTTTTTGTAGTCATCATTCCGTTCATCAGGCCCGGACCAATTTGTTTTCCATCGCCCCGGAAATAGTTGGTAAGTCCGCCCAAAGTAGCGCCGGGGCCACTTTTCCGGTTGCCTTCGTAAGCGCGGCCGATTACCGAAGCAAACATATTATTAGTGCTTTATGTGGCAACATCGTAAAACAGCAAATCTAACATGATTTCTGTTTTCTTTTGTATGGAAAAACCAAATCGGGGTATTTCTGGCCAATCAGGTATTGTCCCGATACAAACAGAATCTGGTGGTTTTCGCTCCAGTAGCACATCGGGTTTTCGCCCGGTTCATCCCACCAGTAGCGGAAATTAAAGAGTGTATTTTCGATATTTAAACGGGTTTCAGCCGGAATCCTGTCGCCATATTCATAAAGTATCCGAACCATGTACACCTGCCTGAAATCGTAACAATCGTATTCGTTTTTAATAAATTCGAGTGTGCCATCCAAACGGTTCCAGTCCATTTCTGAAGCGCCGTTTGCCAATTCAAAATAAATCTGATCCTGCTGACAGTCAATGTTTACTTAGGGTTTCATCGGAATGGTTTTGTATTTCGAAATCCGGATCAAATCGAAAGCAATTATCACAACAACTACAGCGATGAGGGCAAGAATGAAATATTTCAGTTTTATTCTTTTAACCACTAATTCCGGCTTTTTTATATTTCTCAGCCAAAATAGCAATTACTCTGTTCATATCGATTTTCGAAATTCAGATTGGGTTATGTAGTGCGTTTGGGATTAACGATTTTAAAATAACAATTAGAAATTTAAACGAATGTGTAAATGTTTTTCTCAAGGTTGAAATGAAAACTAAGGATTTTTAATACCTTCGGAATTACTGTTTTTTTAACTGACAAAATATAAAATGAATATGAAATCGAAATTCACCGGTCTTTTATTTTTATTTTTTCTCTTCATTTTTATGGTCACTCAAGGTCAAAATGCTGAATGGCCTGCGCCAACGCAGCAATCGAAACCCTGGACGCGCTGGTGGTGGATGGAAAATGCTGTTGACAGGGAAAATATTTCACGCGAATTAAAGGAAATGGCCGAAGCCGGAATTGGGGGGGTTGAAATTACGCCCATTTACGGTGTGAAAGGGGAGGAGTCACGTTTTATTGAATACCTGTCTCCCAAATTTTCTGAAATGATGAATTTTACAATTGAAGAAGCCAACCGTTTGGGAATGGGAGTTGACTTGCCTCCCGGAAGCGGCTGGCGTTGCGGCGGTCCGTTTGTGCCCGAAGAAAAAGGCCTTTGGTCGCTGAAAATGCATAAAAAGCCCGTAAAAAAAGGCGAAATCTGGCAATTGCCAAACAATATGCAAAATATTGCAGCGGCTTCGTTTGTAAACGATAATCAGAAAACCACGGTTTTAAAGGTTACCGAAAAATTTGTAGTTCCCGAAAACGGCACTGTTTATATGGCACAACGCCTTAAAAACGGCGAAAAGGTAAAACGACCTGCAAATGGCGGACAAGGCTGGGCAGTTGATACTTTCAACGAAATAATTACCAACTGGTACCTCGAAGAATTCTGGAAGAGACTTGGAATTGACGAAGGAAAACTGCGCTGCTTTTTCCACGATTCGTTTGAATATACGGGAGATTTTACCACTGATTTTACGCAGGAGTTTGAAAAGCGACGTGGTTATGATTTGGCCAAATACCTGTATGTTTTAGCCGGTGACTGCAAAGATAAACAGATTGTTGCCCGCGTTTATTCCGATTACCGCGAAACACTTTCCGATTTGGTGCTCGAATCGTTTATTCAACCCATGACCAACTGGGCTCACAGCCATAAAAGCCTCAACCGCAACCAGGCACACGGTTCGCCGGGTAATATTTTGGATTTGTATGCAGCCAGCGACATTCCCGAAACCGAGATTTTCCGCACCGTTGAACCCGGAACTGTGGATGTTTTTGTAAATAAATTTGCTTCTTCGGCTGCTCATGTAACAGGTAAAAAGCTGGTTTCATCAGAGAGTTTTACATGGCTCAACGAGCACTGGACGGTAACCACTTCCGACATGGTCCGGGCAACCAACCGCTTCTTTTTAGCCGGAATAAACCACATGTTTTTCCACGGAACCTGCTATTCACCTGCCGATGCTCAGTGGCCCGGCTGGCTGTTTTACGCCTCAACACAGGTGAATAACCGAAATCCGCTTTGGTATGAACTACCCGCATTGTTTAAATATATTTATCGGTGTCAGACCATTTTACAGCAGGCAAAACCACAAAACGATTTGCTGGTTTACTGGCCCTATTACGATGTGGCAGCAAGTGAGGGCAGGTTGTTTAACCATTTGGGCGTGAACAAGGATGCAGGGTGGTTTAAACAACACCCGATTTCAGGATTGTCGGAGGAACTGACAAATGCCGGTTACACATTCGATTATATTTCCGACAGGCAATTGTTAAGTTGTAAAATGGAAAATGGTGAAATTGTAACCGAAGGAAAAACGAAATACAAAGCGGTTGTGGTTCCTAAAGCTGAATATATTCCGGTTGAAACATTGAACCAACTGGCATTATTTATTGCTGGTGGCGGTAAGGTTTATTTTGATGAATATTTGCCAAGAAGTGTTCCCGGAATGTTCAATCTGACAGAAAGAGAAACAGAACTGGCGCAGATAAAATCAGGAATTTCAGCAGATAAATGGGTTGGAAATGTGACCGAAAAGATAATTGAAGATAACATTCAAGGCGAAAAATCACTTTCCGGAAAGGGTTTTCATTTTCTGAAAATGAAGATTGACAGCGAAAACTGGTACATGGTTTTTAATACTTCCACAGCCATGAAAGACGAATGGGTGGAATTGTTAGCGCCTGCAAAAGCCTATGTTTGTTTCAATCCACTGAACGGTGAAATGTCACTTTTAAAATCAGACCTCAACCAGGTTCATCTTCAACTTGAACCCGAGCAGGCGGTTTTTGTGCGATGCGCGCAAAATAGTGTTGAAGCCCCGGTTTATTTGTATGAAAATATGGCGGTGCAGGCTTCCGGAATCAACACACTCTGGCGGTTAGCATTTATGCAGGGTGGTCCGGCCTACCCGGGCGATTTATTAATAAACAAATTGGTTTCGTGGACTGAAACGGGTGATATGGAAACCCGCCGTTTTGCCGGAACAGTTCGTTATACAGCCGAATTTAACTGGGAAGGTGGCGTTCCGGGTGCAATCGTGGATTTAGGGATTGTAAAGGATTGTGCTCGCTTAAAACTGAACGGAAAAGATTACGGCACTTTACTGGGACCGTCGTTTAAAATTAAAGTTGATAACCTGGTTCAGGGAAAAAACATTTTGCAGGTTGAAGTTACCAACGTGGCAGCCAACCGTATCCGCGATATGGACATCAATGGAGTAATATGGCGCAAATTTTACGATATCAACCTTGTAAATATCGACTACGAACCGTTTGATGCCTCGGGCTGGGAAATCAGGGATGCAGGGTTACTGGGACCGGTTACGGTGAAGGGGTTTTAGGGAGTGTAAAATATGATTTATCCATCTATGTTATGTAATTGTAGATTCTCCTTTTGGACTGTCCAATATATATGCTTTGCACTTATCAAAATTCTTTATTGATACCAAAAGAGATGGAATAAATTTCTTTAAGTCTTCAACTTTACTTGTCGAACTATTTAAAATAACAACGGTTATAGGGTATCTATCGAGATTTTGTTGATATTGAAGATTTTTGTCAATTGTTAGAATAATTTCAAATTTGTTTTCGACACAAAGTGTCAATAGTTGGCAGTTCTTAATACCACTCCATCCCATTTCTCTAACTGTGAGTACTTCATGTTCAATCAGGAACGGCTTTACGTGCTTTGTTACACATTCATCAAGCAATATTTTCATATAAAATATTAGAAGAGGATACTATAAGATTTTTCGACATTTCAAGAAGTTTAATAACTTGTTCTCTTTTAACACTTCCAAAATCGTCGAGAAAAAAGTCAATAGATTCTCCACTTTCAATGTAATCAAAAAGATTCTTAATTGGAACCCTCGTGCCATAAAATACCGGCGTACCACCGAGAATCTCCGGGTCAATATTAATTACTTGATCGCTCATAATAAAAGTTTTATAATTTCAAAGGTATAAACTTATTCTTTTATTACAAATATTAAGTTTTGACCTGGAAGTGGCATAACGTTTAAAACTACACACTTTTCATTGTAAAATACAATACAAGTTGAAGTTACTATGGCAGCCAAATGTATTCGCGATGCAGACATCAACAAAACATAGTTACAAGTGAATTTACAGCGGATGTGAAAGTGTTAAATTTGGAAAATATGTTTTTAAAAGTTGATACCACACTACCTTCCAAATTTTCCGGAGTATTGAATTCCGAGCTGAATATCAGGGGCATTATTGATTACCGGATAATCTTCGCCGGCGGTAAACATTAAATCCGATTTAATCCATTTAAACCCGAAATACAGGTACGATTTTACCGAAAAAAAATACATCGATGCCGCGGTTAACTTCGATAATGGAACAACTTTTACAACTTGTCCCTCCCATATATCGCCGGGTTGCATGTGCGAAACACCTAAATCACGAAATTCATCCTGAGTGCGGTTAAAAACAGAACCCTTCAGATAAGCGTCCTGATAATTCAATAATATTCCCATGCAAAATATATTGTTTTTCTTCGATTCAATGTTGAAGGCAAAATTGGCTTTTCCCGAAAAACGAATGTTGCGATCGATCATGTTAACCGAATTTCCCAAACTCAGTAAAGAATAATGACTAAGCAAAAAATCACCGGCCATATCGGCATAAAAACGGGGAAATATTCTTTGCCTGAACAATAAACCGGCCGATAAACCACCCGAAACTTCAGGATAGAAATTATTGAGAGGCAAAGCCAGATGAGTTCCCAACTGGGTCGAAAAATGTGAATCCCGGTTTTCCTTTTTCCAAATCGGCAGGTAATAATTAACATCAAGCGTTCCTAAAAATGCTTCGTCTTTTTCGATTCGAATCTGAGTGCCGTTTTCGTCGCGATACAGAACATGCGCCTGATTAAAATCGAAATGTTTTCGTCCAAAATTATCAAGTTTAACCAACCTGTGAATCCTTTCGATGATCGTATCGCTGGCTAAATAATGAAACACTGAACCTCCACCCGACAATACATGACTGTTCAGTTTAAATATAAACGATCCCATTTTGCCCATCTGCAACAAATACGTAAAACTCAGGTTTTGAAGCACTCCATCCGTAGAAAAAGTCTTTTTCTGAGTGGCGATTCCATTCTGTTCAAAATAACGGGGACGCTCAGTGATGTAAAGCGAATTCGCTGTCTGTTGCTGAGCGGAAGTCATATTCTGAGGATAAATAACAGTTGATTTTGGGTGCCAGATGTTCCCGTATGAATATCCCACGGAAAATTTATTGCCTTTTGATTTAAAAGAACCGATGTAAAAGGGTGTGTT
>JBBIVS010000107.1:0-9208 GCA_037439605.1 Draconibacterium sp.
GATTCAGCGTAACCACTCTGGTGGAATTCTGTTGATGTCGTCACTGGCAGGACTTTTGGGGATGCAATGTATAGTGCCTTATGCAGCATTAAAAACATTTACATGGAACCTGGCAGAATCGCTTCACCACGAACTAAAACCCCACAAAATAGATGTAATGGCATATATTGCCGGGGCAACTGCAATAAGGCATATCTTGGAACAAATCCGAAATATGGTTTTTTTAAACTACTGGTTCAGCAACCATCTAAAGTTGCTGCACTGGAATTGAAAAATCCGGGGAAATGCGCATTGTTTATTCCCGGGTTTTCGAATCGGTTCAACTATTTTGTTTTGACAAGAATTCTTCCACGTAAAATGGCATCGTATTTTGCCAACAAAACCATGAAATTGATGTATTCATGAAATATCGCAGATTAACTTTTAATCCAAATCCCGGTTGCACAGTAGGGTTCTATGGTTTTGTAATCGAGAAATGATTTAGTATCGAATTAAACCCTTAACATATTATAACCCATGACAAACGAATTTCCAAATAACTTTAACGGGTTCAGTAAATCCGATGTTGTTTTGAGGTGCACTTTTACAATACCATCCCATTTGTCTGAAGTATCTGTCAGTTTTTCCTTTACCACATTCCGGTTGTAATTCCAAAGCGGGTGAATTTTTAGCGAAAGCGGTGTGTGACCGTTGTGCCAGCGCTGAATAAAGGTACTGTAATCAATTCCGGTTTTTTGCCTGAACAATTTCAGCAAGCAAACGCCCGGGGTATATTCACCATTATTCCATTTTTATCGCACGCCAACGGAATCGCTTCCTCAACGCCATATTTTCCGGCCAGCCCGTTTTCGGCGTTCAAAAACGGTTCTTCTGTTTCTGAATTTAAATAAACCGATAAAGCAGCATTTTTTCTCTTTGTAAAAGGGATAACCGCGATTTCCAGCGGTGGCGCCGCTGAGTAAACCACCTTCAGTTTTTGAATTTCATTATTCTTCGCCAAATCGTTGGCAAACGCAACAATTCGTTTTGAAAATGCCTGGTACGATTCGTCTTCGAAGCCTTTTATGAGGTAAATTTCATTTATCATGATCATCAGTTCGTCCAACGAAAATTTTGATAAAATTTGTTTTCTTTATCACGTCAACCTTTATCAGTTATGCAGAAAACAGGTAATCCAGTCATTTTGGTAACCGGTGGTTCCGGGTTTTTGGGCAAAAATATTGTAAAAGAGTTACTTGCCCCGTTGTCTCCGGTCGCACCCGCTGATATAAGGGTTTTTGACATTCAGCCTTACAACGGGGTTCAAAACGATAAAACAACCTTTATCAGGAGTGATGTCAGGAATTTCGCCGAAATTGAAAAAGCCTGCTAAGGAGTTACGCTGGTTATTAATTAAGCAGCAATTATCGATTGGGGAATGCAACCTGAATCAGTTGTTTCTGAAATCAATACAGGAGGAACTGAAAATGTTATCAAAGCCTGTTAAAAAACAACATTCAGAATTTGGTTTACACCAGTTCGCTGGATGCGGTTTTCACCAGAAAACCTGTGGATTCCAAAATGGCTGGCTTTTGCGATGGGCGCTTTATCTGAATTTGATGCGTGGCTGATTTCGCCCATCAAAAAATTCAATCCCAAGTTTAGCCGGTTTGCTGTAATTTACACTTGCAACGAATTTACATTTAATTCGATCCGAACAAAAACCGATTTTGGCTTGCAACCAAAATATTCAACGCACGAAGCTACAGAGAGAACAATCAAATATTACCTGATGAAAACTTAAAAAAAGTTGAGTTATAAATTGAACTTTTTCTGATAATATTGTTATTATTGAATAAATTCTAATTCATCTGAAATGAAAATTTTAAATAATCTTATCAAACATCTTTTCTTGATTACTTTTTTTTCAGCTTTTATTTTTACTGCCTGTGCTCAACCCGATGGAACAGCGCTATACCAGCAATATTGCGCAACCTGCCATGGCGCCGATTTGAATGGCGGAAACAGCGGAAGCCTGATTGACGGTATCTGGCAATACGGGGCCGCTGACAGCTACAAATTCAGGAATGTAAAATTTGGGATACCGCATCTCGGAATGCCTTCGTATGACGGAGTTTTAAGCGATGATGATATTAGGGCGATAATGAAATATGTAAGCGATTCGGAAAAAAATGCAGGAGCAGTAAAACCTGCAATCGTTAAGGAGTCTGAAACGCTTGATTATAAAATGCATATTGAAGTTTTTGCCGAAGGACTTGAAATTCCCTGGGCCATTGATTTTTTGGATGCCAATACAGCACTGATAACAGAAAAACCCGGAAGGTTACGCGTTGTATCAAAAGGGAAATTATTGCCCGAACCGGTTAAAAATATTCCTAAGGTTTTAAACGAAGGTCAAGGTGGATTAATGGATGTTGCCGTGGATCCTGATTACAGCCAAAATGGTTGGATTTATCTTGCTTTCAGCCATGTTTTGGATAGAAAAACATTGGAAATTCGTCCGGGAGCAATGACAAAAATCGTTCGCGGAAAAATAGAAAATAATACCTGGATTAACGAACAGACCCTTTTTGAAGCCCCACATGAAATGTACCGCACAACCCGTCACCATTACGGTTGCCGTATTGTTTTCGATCCTGAAGGGTATCTGTATTTTGCCATTGGCGACAGGGGTACTGGTTCCCAGGCCCAGGACAACACACTTCCAAATGGCAAGGTGCACCGTATTCATAAAGATGGTAAAATACCTGCTGATAACCCGTTTGTTTCAGATTCAAAGGCCATGAAATCATTATATTCCCTCGGAAACCGGAATATTCAGGGGATGGCAATTCACCCGGTAACAGGCGAACTATGGACTACCGAGCATGGACCAATGGGTGGTGACGAATTGAACCTTATCAAACCCGGTAAAAATTATGGCTGGGAAACCATTACTTACGGAATCAACTATAACGGCACAATAATAACCGAATTTACGCGCATGGACGGAATGGAACAACCCAATCTTTACTGGCGTCCGTCGATAGCAGTTTGCGGCCTTGATTTTTATACCGGCGATTTATTTAAAAAGTGGAAAAACAAATTACTGGTTGGCGCTTTGAAATATGAAGAAGTTCGTTTGCTCGATATTGAAGGAGATCGCGTAATGCACGAAGAAATCATCTTAAAAGGCCAGGGCCGCGTACGCGATGTACAAACCGGCCCGGATGGCGCTATTTACGTGGTTTTGAACGACCCAGGAACTGTGTTGAAACTGATGCCAAAAATCGATTGACGGGTGGCGCACCGTTTACTTTGGTTTTTAACCGCTGCAAAATTGCCCAGGTTTTACGCCCCGCTAATAATATGAACCAGGTTTTCGTCATGTTCGAGGTTCATCTTTTTTCGTAACCTGTAACGGTGGTTTTCAACTCCGCGGAATGAGATACCAAGTAATGGCGCTATTTCTTTGGACGAAAGGTTCATCCGCAAATAGGCGCATAACCTTAAATCGCTTTGTGTAAGCTGGGGAAATGAAGTTTTCATTTTTTCAAAAAATTGTTCGTGCGCCCGTTCGAAATTGTTTTCAAAAACCTGCCAGTCGTCCTGGTTCGAAATATTTACATCTATTTTTCTAATCAGACAGTTATAGTATTTTTCCGGATACCGGCTTCCAAGTTCAGTTTTATGCTTATCGATAATCTCTTTCAACTCCATCAGGAATTCATTCTTTTTGATAATCGACATGGTTGAGTTGGCCAACTCCTTGCTTTTATGTTCCACCTCTTCCCTCAGTTTTGAATTTCGCAGCCTGATTAGTTCCTTTTCCCTTTCATCATGCTGTTGCTGTTCTTTTCGTTTAGTCATGCGTATTCCCCAACTTCTGAAAAGCAGAAGAATTGTTACAAGTAACACAACATAAAAAAGTATGGCAAATTTTGATGCATACCAGGGCGGCAAAACTTCGAACGAAAAGATGAATGTCTGGCTTTCATTTCCCCACGAATCAACTGCTTTAACCCGAATAGTGTAATCTCCCGATGGCAATCGTTCAAACCTGAACCCGGATTCGCCTGACGGAACCGACCACCCGCTGTTTAATCCTTCCAGAAAGTACATGTACGATATTGGCAAATCGTTAAAATGTGGAAAAGAGAAACGAAGGAAAATGTTATGGAAATTGTTTTTGATTTTAAATTGTGAATGATTGAGCGGCAACTGAATGGTTTTGCCCCGGGCCGAAAATAGTTGAAGTTGTCTAAGCACAGGTTTGAAATTTGATATTGAATTGCCATCATCGGATTTTGAAGCATCAAGTGTGGCGATTCCGCTTTGTAAACAAAGCAATGCAGTTTTTTCGCCCGTTGGAAATACATTTTCAAATCCATCAACAAGTGGTGAGTTTTTAAAAAGCGAAACCGGAAATTCTTTTATCAGCTTAACACTGTCCTGCAAGATTGAAAAAAGCGCAATGCTTTTTTTGCTGATAAACCAGTAGTGGTGATTGGGCGCTTCAACAATACGGTGCGATGATGCATAATCGCCCAGCTCCCTGTTTAAAAATGGGTGAATTACAATTGTATCATTAAGGTCATCGTAAGTGTAAATTTGTTCGCCGGTGGTGAAAACTATCCGGTTTTCCACTTTAAACACATTTGCCGAAAGGCTTTTTTTGAATATTTTTTCCCCGTAAAATTTTACATCGGTTACATTATCCCGATTGTCATCGGTAGTTATTTTATATATTCCGCGGTGCAAATGACTTGCCCATAAATTTCCCAGGTGGTCTATTTCAATATACCTGATCAAGTCTGAAAAACCGCCAATTCTTTTATTAAAGGAGTAGGTGTTTCCCGATTTTTTATAAACTACCAGATCGGTGTAGGTTCCCTGAATAAGCAGATCGGGATTTTTAGGATCACTTTTAATGTTAAATGCACCTGACCAATTTGATATTTGCACTGCCTTTTTATCTTCAATTACAAATGTGCCCCGGTTATGTCCAATCCATAATTGTCCGTTAATTACCTTGCAATCCCATACTTGACCCTGAGTGTTAGGAACCAGTTCGAAACTTTTATTTCCATTTACAGGTTTCACAAACAAGCCCTGGTTGGTCCCCAAATAAAGTTTATCTTTAAAAACCGATATGGAATAAATAGCGCCGACACCCGGAATACTCTCTGCCGAAAATCCTGAGGCATTTTCCTGTGAAACAAAAGCAACCCCATCATCAAGCGCCAGCCACAGATTTTGCCATTCATCGGCCCCGATACCGAGAACAGTGTTATTAGGTAAACCATCTTGTGCATTGATTTTCATCAGTAAGTTTCCTGTCTCGTCGAAAACGACAATCCCATCGATAATAGTTCCAACAATTACATGTCCGTTTTTTGAATGTAAACCACGATTAACCTCGTTTTTGATGAAATAATCAGTCCACTTTGTGTTCCATGGCTTAATTTCATTTCCATCCCACAAAAATATGCCGTGCGATGCAGTTCCTATCAGGAATTGATCATGTTTGAAAGGAATTAAAAACTGTACAAGTTTATCGTTAAAAAAATCCCCCGTTAAAAGAGGTTTGGCCAAATTTCCAACGATTTCGTAAATGCCAATGTTCCTGGCAGCTACCAGCACTTTGTTGTTTACCTTGTTCATTACCGAGATAAACAATGGTAAAATTACCGAAAATGTATCTGAATGGTAAGCCAGAATCTGGTTAAAAGACTGGAAATAAACAAAACTGTCGGCAGCGGCAATGTTCCAAAATTCGATGTTTTTGGAGAATTTATTATTTGCCTTTTCATTCAGCGAGAAGTAGTGGAGTTTACCATATTTATCGGGTTTCCAGTAACCCAGTTCCATATAACCGCTAGTGTAAATCAACGAATCGTTTTGAACCATGACTGCCCGTAAAACGGTTTCATTGGGTAATCTGTATAAATTCCATGTTGTGCCGTCAAATTCGAGTAATCCCTGGTGATTGGCGAAATATACAAAACCGTTTGATGCCGGGCTGACACACCAGTTTTGCCTTGCAGCACTGTAAACTATTTTATTGAAGGGTTTCACATTTTTGGAAAAATAACCTGGAATAGAACTGGTAATACCAAAACAGGGAATAATTAAACACAAAAAGGTAATTGTTTTGAAACCTTGCAAAATGAATCTATGTAATCTAATTATCATTGTTTTCATAAAATGGCACTTTAAAGGTATGTTTTTTTGTCGTTCAAATCATCAGGTATAAAAATTTTATGATTTTTTAAAATAAATTTATTGTAAATTGATTGCCATAACTATCATAAAAACAACAATATAAATCTGAGGCGAGTTGATTTGATGAGGTAATGATGAGGTAAACAAGGAGTCTCACTTTTGTTGGAGAACAAGAAGTGTATTATTTAAATTTTATTTGGGTTTAGAGTAGCTTATCTTTCATGTTAAAATTAATTCAAATTTAAAGCTATGAGAAAACTAATACTTTTATTCTTTCTCTCTTTATTGATTACCGCTATTAATGCGCAGGAAAAACTAGGCGTTTCGGGAAAAGTAATTGATAATACGGGATTAGGGTTACCGGGAGTTTCCATTCTTGAAAAAGGGACAACTAACGGAACAGTAACAAATGTAAACGGGGATTACTCCCTGCAGGTAACGCCGCAATCAACACTTGTTTTTAGCTTTATCGGATTTGTCACTCAGGAAATTCCGGTCGAAGGTAAAGGCGTTATCAATGTTTCATTGGTTGAGTCGGTTGTGGGGCTCGACGAAGTAATTGTCGTGGGATACGGTAAAATGGTTGTTAAAGACCTTACTTCATCAATCTCGACGGTAAAAGCCGAGGAACTGGTAAAAAGTCCGTCGGGTCAGGCAATGCAGGCTTTACAGGGTAAAGTGGCAGGTTTACAGGTTGTAAGTTCTGGAGCCCCGGGCGATGCGCCAACCATTCGGGTCAGAGGTATTGGTTCATACCCGGGAAGGGATAACGAAGCGCCTCTTTATGTGGTTGACGGGATGTTTTACGATAATATCGATTTTCTGAACACCGCCGATATTGCTTCAATTTCTGTGTTAAAGGACGCCTCTGCCGCAGCTATTTATGGTGTACGCGCAGCAAATGGTGTTGTTTTGATTGAAACAAAATCGGGTGGATATGAAAGGGATGCCGAAATTACTTACGATGGTTATTTTGGAACACAGGTAGCCCAAGATGTGCTGAAAATGGCAAATGCCGAACAGTTTACAAACATGGCAAACGAGTCGGGCTCAGCCGCCGATGCAAGTTTCATCCTCAATGCCATGCAGAAATACGGGCGCAGCCGGGTAAACCCAAATGTACCGGATGTAAATACCGACTGGTACAACGAAATCCTGCGTCCGGCTCCCATTCATAACCATAGTTTGAATGTTACCGGTGGGAGCAAACAGGCATCTTATGCCATCGGGGCCAACTATTTTGCACAAGACGGTATTCTTGATATGAAAAACCAGTATCAACGTTTTAACCTCAGATCAAAAATTGATTACAAAGCCACCAAATGGCTGACTATTGGCGGGAACATGGTTTTTAGCAACGCATTAAAATATAACGACGAAGCCGGAGCATGGAACCAGGCCTATTTTGCTGTCCCAATTCTGCCGGTTTACGACGAGTCGAATACAAAAGCATGGCCCGAACCGTGGGCTAATGCGCAGGATTTGGGCTACAGGAGCGGACAAAATCCTTTCCCAACGCTTAAATACAATGAAAGCCAGCTAAAAATTAAGAAATTGCTTGCCAATTTTTATGCTCAGATTGAAATACTTCCCGAAAAGCTGTCATTCAAAACAACTTACAGCCATGCATTTACATCGCTTGATGAACGAATTGCAAACTTACCATTTTACATAGGCGATGGTTTTCAGCGGCCCGACGCGACACTGACAAAACGGATGTCAAGCTTTTCAAATCAAATATGGGATAATGTTCTTACTTATACCGACCGTATTGACGAACACAGTTTCATTGTGATGGCGGGTCATTCTTACCGTGATGAAGCAAATCATGTTTTGAGTGCACAGGGCCTTAATTTCCCTTACGAGCAGGAACAGGCCTGGTATATTGACCAGGCTGAAACTGTGCCTCCGACCGGAGTTGGCGACGACGGATTACACCAATATGGTATTTCATATTTTGGCAGGTTATCATACAATTACAGCGACAGGTACCTGTTGTATGCAACTATGAGAGCTGACGGCAGTTCGAAATACCAGGAAAAATGGGGTTATTTCCCAACCATTGGTGCAGGATGGGTTATTTCAGATGAAAGTTTCATGAAAGACATCAAATTTCTAAATTATCTTAAACTCCGGGCAAGCTGGGGGCAATTAGGTAATGATAAAATCCAGGCAAGCGATGGTGCCTCCACAACTACTGTTATCAATACCGTTTTCGATGATAAAATGGTTGCAGGAACCACCACAACCAGTACTTACTCATCGCTAAAATGGGAACTTACCGAAGAAACAAACATTGGATTAACCTCAAGGTTGTTCGACAATCACCTTTCAGCCGATATTGATTACTACATACGCGACACAAAAAATGCTGCCATTTATGTAAAAATTCCATCCACCACCAGCAGTGTGCTTAAAAATGTGGGTGTTATCAGAAATTCAGGTTTTGAAGTTACTTTAAACTGGACCAACGAAATTTCCAAAGATTTCAATTATAACGTTGGCGCTAACTTCTCAACACTGAAAAATGAAGTTCGCGATTTATACGGACAGCCATACATCGACGGTGGTATGGCTGAATTCCGCCAGCGTTCAATGGTTGGTGAACCACTTTTGGCTTTCTTCGGCTATAAAGTGCTCGGTGTTTATCAGAATCAGTCGGAAATCGATGCCGACCCTTCTGCACCGGATGGAGCCGTTCCGGGTGATTTAAAATATCAGGACCAACAAAAAGAAGGTGAGGCCGGATACGGGGTAATTAACGATGACGATCGGGTAGTTTTGGGTTCTTACTTCCCTTCGTTCATGTATGGATTTAATATTGGGATTAATTATAAAGATTTCGAATTCTCGGCAAATTTTATGGGTCAAACCGGCAATAAAATTTTAAATCGCAAACGGGGCGAAATTATCTGGACTGCCGGTGAAAACATGGATGCCGATTTAGCAATTAACCGTTGGCATGGTGAAGGAACTTCAAACAAATATCCCTCTTCGGCAGGTT
>JBBIVS010000108.1:0-2373 GCA_037439605.1 Draconibacterium sp.
CCTCGGGCGGAGATAAAGGAGGTATGAACTTGTCGATGGCAAACATGACCAGTCAGGGGATTACTCCAAATAACACTTTTAAAAGAAATACAATTAATTTTGGTTTCACTTATGACCTTACGGAAAAATTTAGTTTTCAGGGTAATATAAATTATTCAAACGAAAAAAATGATAACCCGCCCAATGTCGGAAACCAGGACAATACAATCCCGACTGCATTATATGCAATGGCCAATTCAATGCCGATGGATGTATTAAAAGCCAATGCCCACGATGCAAACGGAAATGAATATGTTTATTCCCGGTTCAGGAACAGGACCAATCCATATTTCACTTTGTCCGATCAGTTTAACAACATCATAAGGGACAGGGTATTTGGAAATGTGGCCTTAAAATACGATTTCACAAAATGGTTATCGTTACAGGGACGTATCGGACAGGACTATTGGTCGAGAAGCCAAGAATATAACAACTTCCCGACAGGCCAGGCATCGCTTGCCGGGGCGCCGGCTGGATTCGTAAACGGTGTTTACACGCAGGAAGCAAGAAGATTCCGCGAAACTAACGCAGATTTTTTATTGTCTTTTTCGAAGGAATTAGATGATATTGGTATTAACGTAGATGCTGGTGGAAATCAGATGAAAAGAACCTTAGAAAATAACAGTGTGCAGGTAACCGACTTTGTTGTCAGAAATCTTTACACAGTACAAAACGGAAGATCAAAAGATCCCATATACAGTTCTTCAGAACGGGCGGTTAATTCGCTTTATGGCGCTGCCGAAGTTTCTTATAAAAGTACTTTGTATTTAAACGGAACTGTCAGGAATGACTGGTTCTCCACTTTATCGCACGAAAACAGGAGCATTCTTTATCCTTCTGTTTCTGCAAGTTATATATTTTCAGAGACACTGAAATCATGGGACTGGTTAAATTTCGGAAAATTCAGGGTTGCTTATGCTGAAGTGGGTAGCGATACCGATGTACCTCCATATTCCGATGTTTTATTTTATTCAGTGAATTCAAATTTAATAGCTAATCCTTCTGGAGCGCTTCAACCGGTAGGAGGCGCATCGGGAAGTACGGTGCCTAATCCCGATCTGCGACCGATGAGAACAAAAGAAACCGAGTTGGGAGTTGAAATGAAATTGTTTGATAACCGTTTGAGTTTTGACCTGTCGGTTTATAATAAAATTACCATTGACCAGATTGTTCAAGCACAGATTTCAGACGCATCAGGATTTGTAGATACCCGCATAAACAGCGGTAAAAGCCAGAGCCAGGGGATAGAAATATATGCCAATTTTGTTCCTGTAAGAACAAAAGATTTCAAGTGGGATTTCATTTTTGCAGGGGCGTACAACATTACCGAAGTGCTGAGCCTGTTAACTGACACTCCGGGTGAAAAAATTACGGTTGGGACTCATATCTTCAATGGTGAAGTTCGCCAGGTAGTTGGGGAAGAAATGGGGCAAATTGCAGGATTTGGCTATAGATTAGATGCAAACGGGAACAAGATTTTTGGAACCAATGGACTTCCGCTCCGTACCCTCGATTTAAAATTGTTTGGAAGCGCTTTGCCAAAATGGACTGGTGGGTTTACCAATTCATTTAATTACAAGGGGGTTATGTTCTCTTTTCTGGTTGATTTTAAGTTAGGGAATATGATGTTGTCGGGTACAAATTTCAATGCTGTCCGCCACGGTTTGCATAAAATGACACTCGAAGGCAGGGAAGGTGGAGTAGTAGGAGTAGGAGTTGATGCCAATGGCAATAAAAACACAGTTGTCGCACCAGTGCAATCGTACTGGGAGGTTGTCAGATCACAGGCATTGGTTGAACCTGTAGTTTACGACGGTGGTTATTGGAAATTACGTCAGATATCACTTGGTTATGATTTTTCAAAACATCTTCCGGCTTCATTCCTGATAAAAGGATTGAATTTTAGTCTTATTGCAAACAATGTGCTGATGTTGAAGAAATGGGTGGATAATATTGACCCTGAAAGCTTCGGATATTCATCAGATAACCTTGTTGGTATGGAGTCTCCCGGGCTTCCGACAACAAGGGGAATGGGTTTTAATCTTAATGTTAAATTTTAATATTTCAGAAACATGAAAAAGTTATATAACATTTGTTTCCTGGCGTTTTTATTCACAATGGTAACTTCGTGTGATAAAGACTTTGACGAGATTAATACAAGTAAAACTTCGGCAACTTCTGTTGATCCTGCATTTATCCTGAACAATGCAGTTGTAAACACTTCAATGGTAACGCTTGTTTTTGAGATTGGAGTTGTCCAGCAAATTATTTCGCCAAATTCAGGTGTATTGACCGGGGCTAATTTCAATCAGGAAAATCGTACTTCATTCGATT
>JBBIVS010000108.1:2394-9145 GCA_037439605.1 Draconibacterium sp.
AATGTTATTAAAAATACCAAAGATGTTATCAGGTTAACTAAAAATGATCCTGCCAGGGCAAACCTGATGAATATGGCCAGAATTTTACAAGCCTTTGCCTTTATGGTTCTTACTGATAGTTATGGTGATATTCCTTATGAAGAAGGTGGTGAAGGATATACTTCGCAGATATTCTTCCCAAAGTACGAACCCCAACAGTCTATCTATCCGAAAATTATCAAAGAATTGACAGAAGCATCGGCTGCTCTTAATGCATCAGGAAGGATTGAAAGCGCTGATATTTTATATGGTGGGAATGTGGATAAATGGAAAAAGTTTGGCTATTCGTTATTGCTACGTGCAGGGATGAGATTAAGTGTGGTTGATAAACCACAGGCGCAGGCTACAGTTAAAGCTGCTTTTGACGGCGGCGTTATTACATTGAATACAGATAATGCCTTTGTACGACACGACGCCAATTACAGAAATCCTTTAAGTAATACACTAAATTCAACTGAAGCTGCCAATTTCTATCTGACAAAACCTTTTGTTGATGCATTGAAAAACACAAATGATCCACGACTTGTTTCTTTTGCAGTTCGTTATAAAGGCGCTAAATCAGGTTCTGATCAAGTACCTGCAAAGGCATCAATTTTAGCTGCTGATCAGATTGGAATTCCTATGGGAAATGATAATAAAACTGCTGCTGCTGCAGCTACTGCCGATGGTTTGGCAAGTTTCTATGAATACAGCCAGGCCGACCGTAACCGTATTTTGAAACTGACTGCCCCAATGTTTATTGTAACTGCAAGCCAGACTAACCTTTTATTGGCTGAAGCCCGCTTCAGGGGATGGGTTACAGCAGGTAATGCCGCTGATTATTTTGCCGAAGGAATAAGGGCCCACATGAATCAGATGGCATTGGTTGATGCTGCCTGTGCAGTTGATCCCGCTGCAAGGGATGCATATATTGCAGCCAATCCACTTGTTTCTGGTAAAGAATTGGAACAGATCAATACCCAGTACTGGATTTCTTCATTTCTCAACGGACCGGAAGCTTTTGCCAATTTCAGGAGAAGCAATTTTCCTGCATTGGCCCCAAATCCCTTTCCGGGAAGAGCAGTTGAATGGATTAATCGCCTTACCTATCCAAATTCTGAAATTTCGGTTAATTCTGAAAATGTTAACAAAGCAATTAACAGTCAGGGCCCCGATAATTTAGCAACAAAAGTATGGTGGGACAAATAAAAAGATTGGTATCCGGTTTACCGGATACCTTTTTTTTAAGAAAATGGCTTACTCTGAACTAAACTAAATTTAAATAACCATGAAAAAATTGAAATTTTTACCGCTATTTGTTATTTTTTTATCGGCGGCTTTATACAGCCACGCACAAAATATTGGTTCAACGCCCGAATACATCAAGGCGATAACTTCTGAATGGAAAGGTGAACGGTTCGCTGACGGACGGCCCAAAGTTCCCGATGCAATTCTCGAAAGGTTAAAAAATATCTCAATCGAAGAGGCTTGGGGGGTTTTGCGTAACAAAGGTTTTCAAAACCAGTACGAAGGCGACTGGACGATTATCAACCCTAATGAAGCAATGACCGGACGAGTGGTAACGGCGCAATATATGCCTTTACGACCGGATATGGAAAAAATGATCCGCGAAAAGGGAATTGCCGAAAAAAGGTCGCCAAAAGGTGGAACAAACTCGTGGCCAATTGATATACTTGTAAATGGAGATGTTTATGTTGCCGACAGTTACGGCAAAATAGCAGACGGTACACTGATTGGCGATAATCTCGGAAATTCGATTTACGCAAAATCGCAGCGCGGTGTAATTTTTTACGGCTCTGTCAGGGATCAGGAAGGCCTTTCTGAAATAGAGGGTTTCAATGGGTGGATTAAAGGTTCCGACCCATCATTTATTCAGCAAATGATGCTTACTTCGATAAATGCCCCAATCCGTGTCGGGCGGGCAACCGTATTGCCGGGCGATGTGGTACTGGCTAAAAAATACGGTGTAGTTTTTATACCCGCTTATTTGGTTGAAGAACTTGTTATTACCTCAGAAATTACAGCGCTCCGCGATGAATTTGGCCATCAGCGCCTTCGGGAAAAGAAATACCTTGCAGGTGAAATCGACAGCGAATGGACCGAAGAAATAAAAAAAGATTTTTTGAACTGGCTCAACAATTATCCGGGCAAATTGCCAATGACGAAAGAAGAATTGGATAATTACCTGAAAGAGAGAAATTACTAAACGGGTTCAATTCATAATTTTCTATTCAAACTTAAACCAACATAAAATGAAAAGCATAATACAGCAAATAGCACAACAAAACCGCGTTAACGAAAACACACAGCGTGAAGAAGCCAGGGCCGAAATTGCCAATCCGGCAACCAGTAATAACCGCCGCAATTTTCTGAAAAAAACCGCTTTAGGTGGTATTGCACTTGGGGGTCTGATGCATTTGTCAATTGAGGATACAATTGCTCAAACCACCCAAAATGTTTCGCGTGCTTCTAGTCCTTCAGATTTGAAAATTACAGATATGCGTTATGCTTTAACCACGGTACTTGGTGGAACTGCTATTATCCGAATCGATACCAACCAGGGAATTTATGGTTTGGGTGAAGTGCGCGATGGCGCCGATGTACGGTATGCGCTTATGCTGAAAAGCCGTATACTGGGGCTTAACCCGTGTAATGTGGAAATGATTTTCAAAATCATCAAACAGTTTGGCGGGCCGGCACGCCAGGCGGGTGGAGTTTGCGCCGTTGAAATGGCGCTTTGGGACATAACCGGCAAAGCTTACGGAGTTCCAGCGTATCAGTTGCTTGGGGGTAAATACCGCGACAGCATCAGGTTGTATGCCGATACTCCTGAAGGCAAAGATCATGACGACCAGGTTGAAAAAATCAGGTACAGAATTGAGGAACAGGGTTATACCTGGCTAAAAATGGATCTTTCAATAAATTCCATTAAAAATATCCCGGGAGCGCTGGTAAACCAGGAATTCTGGAGCAGCGGTTCCGGGCAATGGGATTTTCGCCAGTATATGGGATATGGCAATACCAAACACCCGTTTACACAAATACAAATTACTGAAAAAGGTTTGGAAGAACTGGCTAAAATTGCCGCCGATGCGCGCGAGCATGTTGGATGGGATATCCCGATTTCTACCGACCATTATGGTCATTTCGATTTGAACAACGGCATCAGGTTGGGAAAAGCAATCGAAAAATACAGGCTTGCATGGCTCGAAGATATGGTGCCATGGGATTATACGGAACAGTGGAAAACCATTACCGAAGCCTTGGAAACACCAACGCTCACAGGAGAAGATATCTATCTATTAAAAGATTTTAAACCACTTATCGACATTCATGCTGTTGATATTATTCACCCCGATTTGGCATCGTCAGGCGGTTTACTTGAAACCAAACGGATTGGCGATTATGCAGAGGAACACGGAATTGCTATGGCTATGCACCAGGCCGGGACCCCGGTTTCGTTTATGGCCAACGTTCACTGTGCGGCTGCAACCCAGAATTTTCTGGCTCTGGAACATCATTCTGTTGATTTACCCTGGTGGGAAAGTTTGGTGAAAATGACTGACGGTAAACCGATTATTAAAAAGGGATTTGCACCCGTGCCAGAATCTCCCGGTTTGGGAATCGAGTTGAACATGGATGTGGTAAAAGAACACCTGCACCCGCGCGATAAAAGTTTCTTCGCCCCTACCGATGAGTGGAACGATAAACGTTCGCACGACCGCACATGGAGTTAACAGATATCTAGCATGAAGAAAACAAAAATGTACAGGGCTACGGCCTGTTCTTCGGTTTTATTTTTAATCGTGTCGGTTATTCTGATTTTTACTGGAAAAATTGAAATTGCCGGGCCTTTCCTGATCTTGTTTTTTGTGTTGCTGGCAATTGCTGTCAGAGGTTTAGAACCAATAAAAGGTTTATCGTACACCGTTTGGATTTTTACTGCGGTAACTGCTTCCATGTTTTATCCGCAGTACTTTACTTCTTTGGGCGGATTTCAGTTTAAACTTTTAATTGTGCCTTTATTGCAGGTTATTATGTTTGGCATGGGTTCGCAAATGAGCCTTGATGATTTTAGCGGAGTGATAAAAATGCCCAAAGGCGTGATTATCGGGGTAAGTGCACAGTTTTTAATCATGCCGTTTGTTGCACTTTTAATTTCACGTATTTTCAGTTTCCCTCCCGAAATTGCAGCCGGAATAATATTAATCGGTTGTGTCCCCAGTGGTTTGGCATCAAATGTAATGTCGTTCATTGCCCGCGCCAACCTCGCGTTATCTGTAACTATTACGGCTGTAACAACACTCCTTTCTCCTATTTTTACCCCTTTTCTGATGAAAACAATCGGAGGGCAATTCATCACCGTCGATTTTTGGAGTATGATGCTCGATATTTTAAACATGATCATCCTGCCAATTATTGCAGGTTTTATTTTTTACATGTTTAACGAAGGGAAGGAAAACTTGAAAGCAAAAGTTCTGAAACTGACCATTTTTTTAATTATTATTTTGCTAACCAATTTGGTTTCTTTGAAGGCGAAACAGGCCGGTTTCAATGGATTTATTATTGCTTTTGCAAAATCGATGGGTTGGTTTTACTTTCTGCCGATGATTGGCGCCATTCTGCTCCGTTATTTTCTGAGTGGAGATAAAAAACTGATGAGCAACGTTTTGTCAATGATATCGATGGTTGGTATCGCTGTAATTATTACCATTATTACCGCTGCCGGCCGCGAAAGCCTCCTTCAGGTTGGCGCTTTGCTTCTGTTAACAAGTTTGCTTCACAATCTGTCGGGTTACTCATTAGGTTACGGAGTGTCATGGCTGTTCCGGATGCCGGAAAAAGACCGTCGGACAATTGCTTTTGAAGTGGGTATGCAAAACGGTGGACTGGCTTCGGGACTGGCCCTGCAAATGGGTAAAATAGCCACAGTTGGGCTGGCGCCCGCTATTTTTGGGCCATTGATGAACGTTACCGGTTCTGCTCTGGCAAGCTGGTGGCGGAGCAAACCAATAAAAGAGTAAAACAGGTGGTGCCTATTTCTTAAACTATATAAATATAGTGGATTGTATTCCTTAAAAAATATAAGTATCGAGGAATACACTCCTTGAAATATATAAAAAACATGGATTATATTCCATGAAATACATAAAAATTATGGATTAGGTTAAAAATGTTCTATATTTGCATAAAAAAGGATGAATATAGAAAGGGTAATTGAAAAGGAAATAGCAGCGCGGTTCTTTTCGAAAAAAGCAATAATAATTACCGGCCCCAGACAGGCAGGAAAAACCACAATGGTCGAAAAAATATTACAGCCATATCTTCGTGAAACCATTACCCTGGATGGCGACGATCCGAATACTGTAATCCTGATGAACCGCCCGGGCACAGAACAATTAAGGTCAATTATTAGCAGGAACAGATTTGTATTTATTGACGAAGCACAAAAAATACCGGAAATTGGACTTACTTCAAAAATTATTGTCGATCAGTTTAAAGATGTACAGTTAATTCTGAGTGGATCATCATCGTTCGATCTGATGGAGAAAACCCAGGAACCGCTTACCGGGCGGAAATGGACTTTTAATTTATGGCCTGTTTCCCTGGAAGAATGGCAAAACCATTTTGGGTATTTGAAAGCAGAACAGGATCTTGAAAACAGGTTGGTTTTTGGATTTTATCCCGATGTATTGATAAATCCTGCTGATCACCAGATAATCCTTAAAGAACTGGCTTCGAGTTATCTATACAGAGATGTATTAATGCATGCAAAAATAAAGAAACCAGAGGTGCTTATGAAATTATTGCAGGCCTTATCCTATCAATTGGGCAATGAAATATCGTATAATGAAATTGCGGCTTTAATTGGACTCGATGCAAAAACCGTAGCTAATTATATTGACATCCTTGAAAAGGCATTTGTTGTTTATAAATTATCTGCATTTAGTGGTAACCTGAGAGATGAAATAAAAACCAATCGAAAAATATATTTCTATGATAATGGAATAAGAAATGCTGTAATTGGTAACTATAATCCCATTCAATTGCGGAACGACATTGGCGCATTGTGGGAGAATTTTCTGTTAAGTGAACGGTTAAAATTCAATCAGTACCATCGCATTGAGCCATCATCGTTTTTCTGGCGCACTGCGCAGCAACAGGAAATTGATTATGTTGAAAAACTAAATGATAAAATCTTTGCGTTCCAATTTAAGTGGAATGAAAAACGGAAAGCCAGTTTTTCCAAGACCTTTACTTCAAATTACGATTCTGAAACTATGGTTGTAAACCGGTTGAATTTCAGGGAGTTTGTTATGCCTAATCTTACCTGATTGCTAAGATTTAGTTACCCTTTTATCGAATAAAAAAGGTATAGTGCTGATAACTTTACATCCTTGAATATCAGGATGAAGAGGATTTAAAATAATATTGAATTCATCCGGAATTATAACAGTTGGAACTTTAAGCGCCAGATACTCTTTTTTTTGCAAAAATGAAGTTCCGTAGTTAACTGTTTCACTGGAAAATGGAAAGTTATCCCAACCTTCCACCAAAACATTTTTAGTGACGGATTGGATTTCTATACCGGCCGGTATCTCAATTTTTACAAGTAGCAGATTGTTTTGTAAGTTTTCGAAACTTGCTACATGGACAATTTTTTCCCACGCCGCAAGAGATGCATGTTCGGAGGTGTAAATAACCGGAACCC
>JBBIVS010000109.1:0-1508 GCA_037439605.1 Draconibacterium sp.
CATACCGTCGCTGGTCCAAAAAAAATCAATGTGTGGCCACCATTCGGTTTGGGAATTACATGAAAATTCGTTTGCAAAAGATTATTCGTATAAAAAAGGAACCCTGCCGGCTTTGGATGACTACGTGGAGAGGACCGTGCTTTTTTGCATCGCTTCGAAATTGTCGGATGAACAGAAATCCCTGATAAAAAATGCTTTTGAATTATCCTGCCGGCAACTGTTAAAAGTGAAGAAATAAACGAAAGAGACTTATGTGAATTTAAATTCTGACTCTGTGGATCTCTGTGAAGGCTCTGTGATCCTCTGTGTACCCAAAATTTTGAAATTACACAGAGTTACACAAAGATGGCACAGAGCTCCACGGAGAAAATTTAACTCTTTATTTGTGTGTTTTTTAATTCTGATTTAAAAGAAGTTTAACTTTTTTCAAACTTGCAAAATGAGCCAGCAAATAATAAAAGAGTAAAAATGAATCATGATTTTAAACCTGCATTAAACTAAACCATTATGAGAAAAATATTTTTAATGATTCTGTGTTGTTTTCTCCTTGCAAATCAATCCTATTCTCAATCGTACGATCAGGGAATTACCGTCAAAAAGAACGATTTCAAATGGCCCGAAGGCAAAAAAATGGCGCTGAGCCTGACTTTCGACGATGCCCGTTTGAGCCAGATAGACAAGGGAATTCCGGTTCTCGATAAATACAATGTAAAGGGCACGTTTTATGTTTCGCCCGATAACCTGGGGCAACGGTTGGAAGGCTGGAAGAAAGCCGTAAAAAACGGGCACGAAATTGGCAACCATTCGCTCGTTCACCCCTGTTCAGGCAATTTCCCGTGGGCGAGGAGCAAGGCAATCGAAGATTACACGCTTCAAAGCATGTTTGCTGAACTGGATTCAGCTTCGAAAGTCATCGAAAAACTGCTTGGGGTTACACCGGTTTCCTACGGTTATCCATGCGGGCAAACCTTTATTGGTAGGGCAACCGGAACAAAAAGCCTTGTTCCGCTGATTTCGGCAATGTTCGAATCGGGGAGGACCTGGATGAATGAAGCCCCCAACGACCCGTTATATTCCGATATGGCCCAGATTACCGGGGTGGAACTCGACGGTAAAAGTTTTGAGCAGGTAAAAGTAATTATTGACCAGGCTAAGGAAAACGGAAATTGGCTGGTTCTGACCGGTCACGAAATGGATGAGGGAGGAAGACAGACTTCAATCCTGAATACAATTGAAGCTATTTGCAAATATGCCACCGACCCTGCCAATGAAATCTGGATTGATAATGTTCATGCCATCGCGAAATATGTCAGGGGAAAAAGGGGCGACCTGCCATTTTCAGGTATGCTTCCCTACCAGAACCCTGCGCTGCCTGTAAAAAGCAGGATTGACGATTTGATGTCGAGAATGACACTGGCGGAAAAAATCGGCCAGTTGAATATGCCGTGCGGATATTTCAGCGAGTTGGGAAATACCCCCCGGGAAAAGCAGGAAAAAGGAAGAAGTTT
>JBBIVS010000109.1:1518-9125 GCA_037439605.1 Draconibacterium sp.
AAGGGACTTTTCAGAAGGGAATTGGCCCCGGCGGCGGGTTTTTTACCCTGCCAAATACAGCGCTGCACGAAGGGCCGGCGCAACAGGCATCTTATTTTAACGAACTTCAGAAAATTGCATTGGAAAAAACAAGGCTGAAAATTCCACTGTTACAAACCGAAGAGGGCACACACGGCCTGATGTGTTCGGGCGGGACGATATTCCCGGAAGGCCCGGCGCTGGGAAGCACCTGGAACATGGATTTAATCGACAGGGTGTATCAAACTGCTGCCAAAGAGGCCCGGGCTGTGGGAATCCACCAATTGTTTACGCTTGTTATTGAACCGATACGCGATCCACGGCTGGGCAGGAACCAGGAAGGCTACAGCGAGGACCCGTTTTTGTGTTCACAATTTGCTGCAACCATTGTTAAAGCGGTTCAGGGCGACGATGTTTCTGCCGGAGATAAAGTGGTGGCCGGATTATGTCATTATCCCGGTCAAAGCGAGCCGGTAAGCGGGTTGGAACGAGGCGCCATGGAGATTTCGGAACGGATGCTGCGCGAGGTTTTTCTTCCACCGTGGGAAGCCGGGATTAAAGAAAACGGCGCTTTGGGCGTGATGGCAACCTATCCTGCCATCGACGGGATACCGGGGCATAGTTCATCTAAAATCCTAACCGATATTTTACGGGGTGAACTCGGTTTCGAAGGGCTTGTATTAAGCGAAGGGAACGGCGTAAACACATTGATTTATGAAGGACTTGCTGCTACTGAAAAAGAAGCTGCGGCAATGGTTGCCAAAGCCGGAATGGACGTAAGCATTTCGTTTGGACAGGGTTATTTGAACGAAATGATTGAAAACGTAAACGAGGGAAAAGTTTCGATGGAAATCATTGACCGTTCGGTGAGACGTGTGCTTGAGCAAAAATTCAGGCTGGGGCTTTTTGAAAACCCTTTTGTCGATGTGGAAAAAGCAGTTAAAATTTCCCATACCGAAGAACACCAGAAACTGGCGCTGGAAGCTGCCCGCGAAGGGATTGTTTTATTGAAAAACAGACCAATTACCGGAATAAACAAGAAAATCCTTCCGTTAAATAAAAATATTAAAACCATTGCAGTGATTGGCCCGAATGCCGATGACGAAAAAAACCAGTTGGGAGATTATACTTCCAATGTTGTACTTCAGGATATTATCACTGTTCTTGAAGGAATTCAAAATAAAATTGGAAAATCAAAAGTAAAATATGAAAAGGGTTGCGAAGTTATCGGCGATGAAGGGAATGAAATTGAAAAGGCGGTAAAAATCGCAAAACAATCGGATATTGCGGTTGTGGTAGTGGGTGAAAACGAATGGCAAAAAGAAGGCAAAAAAGGCACGGTGGGCGAAGGTTATGATGTGGCAACACTGGAATTAACCGGTCATCAGCTGGAACTGGTTAAAAAAGTGCATGCTACCGGAACTCCGACTGTTGTTGTTTTAATTAACGGACGGGCGCTGGCAATTCCATGGATTGACGAAAATATTCCCGGGATCATTGAAGCCTGGAACCCCGGGGAAAAGGGCGGCGATGCGGTTGCCGATATTTTGTTTGGCGACGTTAACCCCTCCGGGAAATTACCGGTTACCTTTCCCCGTCATGCCGGGCAACTGCCGGTTTACTACAACCACAAGCCCTCGAAAAGCTACTGGCTGGAAAAAGGCTGGGGAAATTCGTATGCCGATTTAAAAAAATCGGGGCCTTTGTATGAATTTGGGTTCGGCCTTAGTTATACCAATTTCGAATACGGAAAACTCGGATTCTCTGTAAAAAACATTCTGAAATACGGGAAAACAATTGTTTCGTGCGAAGTCAAAAACACAGGCGAAATGGCTGGCGCAGAGATAGTACAGCTTTACATACGCGATAAAATAAGCAGTGTTGTTCGGCCTGTAAAAGAACTAAAAGGGTTTGAAAAAATTAAACTTGAACCCGGTCAATCCCGTAAAGTCTCGTTTGAAATTGGTTTTAACGAACTAAAAATGCTCGATAAAAATATGGACTGGGTGGTTGAACCCGGCGAATTTGAAATTATGATTGGAAGTTCATCGGCAGACATCAGGTTGAGGGATATTTTAACTGTAACCAACTAACCCGGAATGAAATCGGGCAAACAACAGATTTTTATCTGGTGGCTTACCTTAACGGCATCGCTCGGCGGGTTGCTTTTTGGTTACGACACAGCCGTTATTTCCGGAACGCTTTTAATGGTTAAAGCCCAGTTTGGGTTGAATGCAGCGCTGGAGGGCTGGTATGTAAGTTCGGCGCTGGTTGGCTGCATTATCGGGGTTTCATTTGCCGGTTGGCTCAGCGACCGGTACGGGCGTAAAAAAGTGTTGCTGGTTGCTGCCATACTTTTCAGCATTTCGGCTGTTGGGTGCGCTTTGGTTTCTTCATTTTCGGCGCTGGCAATTTACCGCCTGGTAGGCGGAATGGGCGTGGGAATTGCTTCCATGCTGTCTCCCATGTACATTTCCGAAATATCCCCGGCCGCGCTTCGCGGAAGGTTTGTGGCGTTGTACCAGCTTGCAATAACGGTTGGGATTCTTGCATCTTATTTAATAAATGCCTGGTTATTGGACCAGTCGGCGGCAGGAGAATTTTTTGTAACTGAAAAACTGACACTGGTTTTTAAAACCGAAGTCTGGCGGGGGATGCTGGGTATGGAAGCCATTCCTGCCCTATTGTTTTTTATCTTGTTGATTTTTATTCCTGAAAGTCCGCGCTGGCTGGTAATAAAAGGAAAAACGGAAGAGGCAAAATCGATTCTTCTGAAAACTTCAGGAAATACGGAAGCCGAGAATGAGATAGGCGAAATCAGGGAATCGATGGAAGCCGAAAAAAAATCGAAAAACCTGGTATTTGAGCCCGGCATAAAAATGGCTGTTTTTTTAGGGGTGTCGTTGGCGGTTCTGCAACAGTTCACGGGGATTGACGCCATTATTTATTATGGCCCGCGTATTATGGAACAGGCCGGGTTTGCCCTGAGCGATGCACTGGGGAGCCAGGTGGTTTTCGGAACGATAAATATGGTTTTTACGTTGCTTGCCATCTGGCAAATCGATAAGTTTGGGAGAAAACCGCTGTTGCTTTCGGGTACGCTTGGAATGCTGGCCTCACTGATTATTATAGGATTCTTATTCATTACCAATCAAACCGGCGGAATTTTACTGTTGATTTTAATTCTGGTTTTTATTGCCTCGTTTGCTTTTTCGCTTGGCCCGGTGGTATGGGTGATTTTATCCGAAATTTACCCCACGCGGATCAGGGGAAGGGCAATGTCGGTGGCAACTATGGCAGTATGGGTTGGAACGGCTATAATCGGGCAATTGATTCCGCTGTCACTCGATAATCTGGGTCCGGCAGTTACTTTTTGGGTATTTGCCTTTTTCTGCATCCCCACCATCTGGATTGGCTGGAAAATAATGCCCGAAACCAAAGGGAAGTCGCTCGAAAATATTGAACAATACTGGCTGGGTTACAGAAAACGGGGATAAAGGCAGTCGTATTCAATTATTCCCTTGCTTTTACCCATTAATTCCATTGAAATACAAATCAATCGTCACGCTTCATTTAATAAATTAATAGAACCAGGCAGGTCGAACAAAACCTTTATATGAACATCAAATGAAATGAATTCAACACAATTAAATCAAAGTTTGCGAATCATTTCGAGCAGTTTGTTTTCCAATGGTTTTTCAGCGCCGGGCATCAGGCGGGTGACCATAACCTCGTAACCTCCTTCAGGGAAAGCATTGTCGGTACAGATGTAACCACTGGAACCGTTGCAGTGCGTAACAATTAACGTTCCTGTATAAGGCGATTGATTTTTGATTACCATTCCGATTTCGTTCATCACTTCCCCTGAAATTCCGGCAAGGACCAGGTTCCCTATTTTGAAAGTTATTAAATTGATTTCCACATCCGGGCCTGGTTCGAAGGTTTTTGGGGGGAAGCGGTCGTTCCCCCTTTTTTTGCCGGAAAGTACCAATTTTGAAGACTGACTGTTTAATGTCGGCGCAGGCGAGGTTTTTATTTCGGCGAAAATTTCCCATGTTTTCTTACCAACATGATATCCAACAGCTTCTATTTCGCCAAAGTCCTTGCCGGGGCCGTAAATGGGATTTATATCTCCCGAAGCGCCGGCTGTTATGGCAACAACGATATTCCCTGCCTGTTTTTTAATATATCGTGCAGCAGCACCCGGCCAGTCGCCGGTTATCTGGTAATTTTCCTGTCCGCTGGTGGTTGCATGGCAGGGCCAGTTTATCAAAACAGCCAGGGTGTTGTTTTCCATGTCTTCAAATTTTATTACCTCCAGCGTGTGGTCGCAGGGTTTTGATTGAGCCCTGCCAAGCCAGATGCTGCCATCGGCAAATTCGGCGCGCCGGTTAATGTTCATGTCGCATGTCGCCTTTCCTGAACCCATTTTAAACGGAACGGTTTGTTCCGAAGCGCGAATTGAAATGCTTACAAATTTTTGTTGCAGGTCCTTTATGTAGTTTTCGGTTGCCTCCGGTACATCTTTTTCATACGCTTTTGTCACCGGGCCCCCGTGGTTGTGTGTGGCTGTGATCATTATGTTTTCAACAGGGATACCAATCCTCGAGGAAATCAGGTTTCGCGTATCATCGATAAAATTCCGGTTGTATCCGATAACGTCGGCGGTAATCAGCAAAAGAGAAGTTTTGTCTCCCTTAAAATAAAGCGCCGAGGCGTATAGCGAATCGTGAATTCCGGTAAAGGGGGTTTTACGTGCATCGTAACCACTCATTAACGTTGGAACTTCAGGTGTTATATTTACCTGGCTTACTCCAAGTTTCACCGGGTTCTGATTGTTTTTAGTTTCCAGTGCTTCGCCCTTTATCGAAAAATTTAGTGTCAGCAGAAACAAAAAAATAAAATGTACTCTTTTCATAACGCTTTGGATTTTAGAAGTAAATAGCTTTCTTATTAATGTGGCATTATTTAAAAATCAGCTGGAATTGTTTTTCCCTTTTGTTAATGCAGGTATTAACCTGAATAATTCATAAAACTATAAAAAAAACGGGATGAAATTTTGTTATCTCATTGAACAAATATGCCAAAACAACCATCGAAAGCGCAGAAAGGGAATACAAGGCAACAGGGAAACCATTCAGCTAAAATTAATAAAAGTAGCTGCACCTGTCAAAATACTGAAAACCAAAGTGCAAATCGAATTCCTGTCGAATTCCCTTCAAAGGGCATAGCCGTCAAGTTAATTTTTATATATATGATAATGAGTATATTACATGATTTTTTACCCCACTTGTTTGACAAGCAGGGTTTAATTTTGTAATTTTACATATCTCAAAGAACTTTTTAATTTTTTTTATTCCGGAGGTACTGTTTTTTGGGCAGTATCTCCCTTTTTTATTTTTGTTAAATATAGTCATAATATATTAATATTCAATAATATAAGTTAATTATTTCTTCGTAGCACATTTTGTTTTTTCGCTTTTCCAGCCAGTGTTTCGATTCAAATATTTCTCCTATCCATTGTATAAATCTTTCAACTTTAAAAGCCGGATTTCTTAAAATGCCGTATATTTTATCTGCATTGTCTTTTAGCGTTTTAAAGCATTTATCAATGCTGAGATACCGGTTTGTTGTGGCGTAAATGTTATTTCTAAATACCAGTATGATTTCCCAGTTGATCATTATCAGCAGCAGTTTCGAATAGAGCAGGCACAGGAACCGCTCTATTTTCATTTTCCGCGTGATATGTATCCCAAAAGTTGATTTCCAGATTTTAAAGATTAATTCAACCTGCCACCTTACTTTATAAAACAGTGGGATTGCCCTGGCAGTCAACATTTCACCGCTGGCATTGGTGACAAAAAGGTTGAACCTGGCCCGGTCGGTATATCCGGTGCTTGTCTTATGGCCTTTCTTGTGGTTGTATGCTTTAACTTTACGTACCCTTTGTTCGTAGATTTGGTCTGGCATAAGTTCAACAACCAGTCTGACAGGCAGTTTATCTTCTTTTCCCATAAGCACTTGTTTTTCTATCCTGGGGATTTTATGCTGTTTCATGTACCGGTACAGTTTGCCAAAATCCAACTCAATTAGAACATCGCCTATTTGTTCATATACAGTGGTTTTAAAATTCAACCGCGAAAGGAAATAGGCTTCTTGCCGTTGTACTTTTGATAATGCATCAAGTGCAAAGTACCCAAGATCCCTGATAGACAAATCGTTTTTCTGAATGTTCCAGGTTTTTTCTTGAGCATCCTTTGAGTCTGGCCGGTTGCCTGGCGTGATATCAAGATCGATTACCTGTCCACTTTTCAGGTCAAACTCGTACTGGATACAGGCGCTTGCCGATGATGCGCATCCGTTAAAGCCGGGAAACCATTCTTCCAATTGTTGGTCAATATCGAACTTGGTTGAGTCTTTTATGCAAACCCTGTTAAAATGCTTCATTAATCCAACATCCAGATTTTCGGAAACCTGATTTGTCAACTGTTTTTCAAGCAACCCCCGGACAAATTCTACTGCACGCGCGTTCATCCGTTGATCCAATCCCTGTTTGGAAATATTCACATCGCACCGGGTTTGCGCACCAATCGAAAGCCGGTTCAGACTAAAACACTTATCCTGACTGGAGTTATACAGCAATAAATCAAGGAACTTAACTGCTGTAATTTTTGAAGTCCGCTGGATGAACCGGCTTTTATTGCCTTGTTCATTGATAAAATCGTCTGAAAAAACAGATTCGATTTTTTTTACCAGCTTCTTTTCAAAGGGTTCAGCGACACCCTTATTATTTATACAATTTCATCTACTCAAATTCATTACAAATCAACTACTTTTGCCTTAACTTGACGGCTATGCCCTGAAAGGGGGCTTTTGAAAAATCTCTTTAGATATTCCAGTAGCTCCGGATTTAAACACAAACAAAACAGGCGTTTTTTATCTTGCTGAAAATCTGATTGTAGCAACAACATGAAATCCACAAGTTGATTGTAAAAATTATGCCTACAAATGAAGAAAGCAGATACGAAAATCGATCCTTGCTCTTCCGATCTGTAAAAAACATCACTCCTGTTCCAAAATTATCCCGCCCAACTTCTTATTTTTGAGTAAAAACTATTTTTGTGAATTATTCAGGTTAAATATCACCTACCTTCTTGAAAATTAGTTTTTATAGAAATGCATTTGTTATGAAACACCTACTTTTATTTCTCTCTTTGTTTTCCTTTGTTTTCAGTACGGCTCAGGAGCAAATTGAGAATGTTAAAATATCATATCAAAATGATAAAACCCAGGTACAAACCAATGAAAAACAAGATTTAATTGTGAATGTATCCCCAAAAGATGCTGAAAGATTTAAGTCAGCCAGACAAGTACTTTACAGTGATTTTGGCGCAAAAGGCGATGGTAAAACCGACGATATTGACGCTATTGCAGCCACACATGCTTTTGCCAATCAGCATGAACTTTTAGTGAAAGCCGATGATGGCGCTGCTTATTTTATAAGCGGAAAAGATCGTACTGCTGTTATCCGAACGAATACAGATTTTGGAAATGCTTCATTTATCATTGACGATACCGAAGTGAAAAAC
>JBBIVS010000110.1:0-9105 GCA_037439605.1 Draconibacterium sp.
TGCTGATATTTAAATAGTTGAAAAATTGAGAAAATTTAAGTGACGAAGTCAGGAATTATCAATTCAGCATATAAAAAAGCCGGAAGAAATTTATCTCCCGGCCTCCGTTTGTCGATTTTAAATGTTTTGGCAGAATTAGTAAAACTCTGAACTTCAGCTTAAATTGATTCGGTAACTACAACTTTCGACAGGATTTCGGCATAAGGCAACAACAGGTATTTTTTACCGTTGAAATCGATTTCCGTGCCTGCGTACTTTTTGTAGAGAACCTCATCACCGGGCGCTATTTCTGCATTTTCGATGTTACTGATTGCAACTACTTTTGCAATTTCCTGTTTCTCATGCGCAGAGTCGGGGATAATAATTCCCGAAGCAGTTTTCTGTACTGATTTGTCTTCCGACAGCTCTAACAATACATTTTGGTTAATAGGCTGTAATTCCTTCATTTTTACTATTCTTTTAATTAAACATTTATAATTGAGATTGAATCGTGCTCTGAAATTGAACACTCCACAATCAAAGATTTACTAATTTTTAGCTAAAAGCAGATTTTCAATGTTCTCCTGGAACATCTTTTTTGTGTCTTCCTTGGTGCGGGCAATACCCGAAGTCATTGATGGCTTTCCGTCCTTTGGAATGTACAAAAAGGCAGGAATTCCCTGTATTCCAAACACTGCGGCAAGTTCACGTTCAACCTCAGTGTCGATTTTGTAAATGGTTACCTTACCAGCATATTCTTTCGACAGTTCTTCCAAAATTGGGGCTGCAGTGCGGCATGGGCCACACCAGTCGGCATAAAAGTCGATAAGTGCAGGCTTTGTCCCTTTAAATACCCACTCTTTCGGATTTTTTTCATAATCCCAAACCTCGGCAAGAAATTTTGCTTTTGTCAGTTTTACTGTTCCTCCTTCACCCGCATTTGATTTTGTTTGCGATACTGTTTCAACAGGAGCGGGGTCAGTGTTGTTTTCGTTGCCATTGCTCTTTGCCTGGCCTGCATTACAGCTCTGCAACGATATTACTGCAACTGCCAGGATAAATAATAACTTTTTCATTTTTGTCATTCTATTTTTGTTTGTTTCTGTTCTTTGTTCGAAAAACCTTGTTAACTAAATAACTTTAAATCATACTAATTAGTTTATTCCAAGCAACGAATTTATTCTTGTTTTATCAAATCCCACTACAATCTGCCCGTTAATTTCGGTTTGTGGCACGCCTTGCTGACCACTTTTCCGGACCATTTCTTCGGCTGCTTTCTGGTCGGCTGCAACATTAATTTCGCGGTACTGAATACCGTTTTCCTGCAAATGCCTTTTAACCGTTGTACACCACGAACAGGTTGGCGTAGTGTAAACAACAACATTTTTTCGGGGTTTGTCATCGACTCCTGCAGTTGCCACAAAAACCGACTTTTCGAAAATAGCATTTAACTGCTCAGGTTTGTGGCAACCTTTTATTACGTTTTTCAGCAACCCACTTTCGAATTGTAGTAAAGAAGGAACGCTGGTAATTTTATATTCAGGGTGAATTTCTTTCACAACGTTAACATCGGCATAACAAAGCAAATCGTTTGTCCCTTTTTCTGCCGCTTTTTCAAAATTACTGAATGCACAGTCGCTTTGTTCCGAACCTTTTTTGTACAGCAGCAACCAAACAGTTTCTTTTGATTTCAGACCCAGTTTTAAATCTTTTATGTTCGATATCTGTTTCATAATTGCAAATATATAAATATTTAGATATGTAATTTTATTTACAAGGTTTGTGCCAAATCTTTTTTAGGTTTTTTGTCAGTATAAGATTTTAAAAATTGTCAGTTTTTTTTGATGAGCACGCAACCTTTCATTAAAAATAAAAATCTAACTATTGATAAAACAAAAAATTACAAATTAATGAAGAAAATTGTATTTGGAATTTTGGTTGGATTCTTATTTGTATTTGCGGGTTGTAACGATGATTACTACTCGCTGGGTGATATCTGGATGGGGTTAGGGATCGTTGGCAATACCCAATCGCCAAGCATTACAATGGATAATGGGATTGTGCTTGTTCCGGTTGCTTACAATCATTATCCCTGGCACTACCACGATCATTCGGGTGAACGTAAAGAGATTGAGGCTGGTGACAGGGTTGCGGTGAATTACACGGTTTTGGACGATGAAAAAAACAGCGATGGTGAAATTGTTAAGTATTACGTAAAAATAAACTCATTAAAAAAGGTTTTAATGAAGGGGATTTTGAATATTACTCCTGAAAATGAAGACAGTATTGGCAACGACCCTATTATTGTTCAGGAACACTGGGTTACCAATAATTTGCTGAACCTTGAATTAAAATACTGGGGAAGAAATAAAATCCATTTTATTAACATGGTGAAACAGCCGGGCATTTTAACCGCCGCAAATCAGCCTTTTGAGCTTGAGTTGCGTCACAATGCCAACGGCGACGATAAGGCAATTCCGTATGTTGCATTGGTTTCTTTTCAGCTCGACAGTTTGCAGGTGGCCGGACTCGACTCAGTAAGTTTTAAGGTGAAGAGTACCGATTATGATGGAAAAATGAATGAATTTAGTGGTGTTTTTAAGTACGGAGGGAGCAATTAAACAATTAATGCTTTGTTTGGAAGGGCGTCTGAAAAGGCGCCTTTTTTTATGTCCATTTAAGTCGTCACCCGACTTTGAGTCGGGTGACGACTTAAAACTTGCAACAAAAATCATTTCCTGTGTTGTACAATTTGTTTTAATTTCGTACCGAATACAAATCAATTCAAATCAAAATGAAAAGAACAGCAATTATTTTACTGGCAGTTTTCCTGCTTTTCAGTTGTACTAAAAAGGAAACAGTCTCAATTTCGAAAAATTATCTGCCTGAAACGCCTCAGTTGAAGTCCGACATAATGACACCCGAAGTTTTGTGGTCATTTGGCAGGCTTGGTGAACCAACTGTTTCTCCCGACGGGAAAACGGTTTTGTACACAGTTACATATTATAACATTGAAGAAAACAAATCATACCGCGACATATACAGCATTCCGGTTGCTGGCGGCGAACCTGTAAATCTGACCAATTCACCTGGCAATGAGTCTAATGTGGTTTGGCGGCAAGATGGGCAAAAGATCGGTTATCTTTCTGCTGAATCTGGTTCGGTTCAGATGTGGGAGATGAATCCCGACGGAAGCGGCAAAACCCAGGTTTCTGATATTGCCGACGGAATAGCAGGATTTGATTACTCTCCCGATCAATCAAAAATCTATTTTCTGAAGTCAGTAAAACTCGACCAAAGTGTTAACGATTTGTTCCCTGATTTACCAAAAGCCAATGCACGATTGGAGAATGACATCATGTACCGGCACTGGGACAGTTGGCACGATTACACTTACAACCATATTTTTGTGGCCGATTATTCAAAAGGAAAAATAACCGGAGGAAAAGATATAATGGAAGGCGAGCGATTCGACTCACCCAACAAACCCTTTGGCGGCACTGAACAAGTGGTTTGGAGTCCCGACGGAAAAACCATCGTTTATGTTTGTAAAAAGAAAAATGGTAAAGAATATTCGCTTTCAACCAATACCGATATTTATTTGTACAACATTGAAAGTGGCCAAACCATCAATTTTACATCGGGAATGATGGGCTACGACCAAAATCCTGTTTTTTCGCCCGATGGAAAACTTCTTGCCTGGGAAAGCATGGAACGCGATGGTTACGAAGCCGATAAAGTGCGTCTGTTTGTGGCAAATTTTGAAACTACAGAAAAAATCGATTACTCGGCAAATTTCGACCATAATGTTGCCGGATTAACCTGGAGGGCCGACGGGAAATCAATTTATTTCATCAGTAACATTCATGCTACTGAAGAAATTCACCGGCTCGATTTGGCGGACGGTTCAATCGCGCGTTTAACCGATGGAATTCACGATTATCACAACGTGGCAATTGCCGGCGACAAACTGGTTGCTGAAAAGGTTTCAATGTCGAAACCGGCTGAACTATACATTGTTGACCCGGTTACCGGTAAAGATGAAGAACTTACACAAATCAACAAGGGAATTCTCGACCAGCTTACATTTGGAAAAGTGGAAGAACGCTGGCTGCCGACCACCGACGGCAAACAGATGCACACCTGGGTAATTTACCCGCCTCATTTCGATCCTTCGAAAAAATACCCAACATTGCTTTACAACCAGGGCGGGCCGCAGGGAACAGTAAGCCAGTTTTGGTCGTACCGCTGGAATTTCCAGATGATGGCAGCCAGTGGTTATATTATTGTAGCGCCTAACCGACGTGGTTTACCGGGTTTTGGTCAGGAATGGAACCAGCAGATTTCGAAAGATTACGGCGGCCAGAACATCAAAGATTTGCTGACAGCTATTGATGAAGTCTCGAAGGAACCGTTTGTTGACAAAGATAAACTTGGAGCAGTTGGAGCAAGTTACGGTGGTTATTCGGTTTTGTTCCTTGCCGGATCGGTGATGATGAGCATGGCTGGGATGATGACGGTATTTTTAACTTCGAGCACATGTACACAACCACAGAGGAAATGTGGTTTGTAAATTGGGATTACGGCGGCGCATACTGGGATAAAACCAATGCAGCGGCTCAACGCAGTTATACTTTTTCGCCTCATAAATTTGTTGAAAAATGGGATACACCAATTTTGATTGTTCAGGGAGAAAAAGATTACCGTGTACCTCCGGAACAGGGAATGGCAGCATTTAACGCTGCTGTTTTACGAGGTGTTCCGGCGCAAATGCTTTATTTCCCAGATGAAAATCACTGGGTATTGCAGCCACAAAACGGCATTCTCTGGCAGCGGGTTTTCTTTAACTGGCTTGATAAATATTTGAAATAAATCTGTTCCATGCAAAAAATACATGTTGGATTTATAGGCGCGGGTGGAATTGCGCAGGCTCACGCTTATTCTATTGAGGCCTTAAAATATTATTACAACGAAGTTCCCGAGATTATTTTAGAGTCGGTGGCATCGGCGAGAGAAGAGAGCCGCATGGTTTTTGCCCGTAAATTCGGATTCCGGCTTGCCGAATCTCTTGAAGAGTTTGCGTCGAATGAAAAACTGGATGCTGTTTTTATTCTCGGGCCAAATAAAGTTCATTTCGAACATTTTAAACTGGCACTGGAAATGCCGAACGTGAAATACATTTATCTCGAAAAACCTGTTTGTTCAACGCTTGTGGAAGAACAGGCAATGAGACGATTAATGAATGAAACCGATCCTTCAGTTAAAATTCAGGTTGGATTTCAGTACCTGCAAACTTCGGCTGTACGCGAAGCACTGAATTTCTGGAAAACAGGTAAACTTGGCAAACCCATTCATTTCGATTTAAAATATTACCACGGCGATTATTTGCAACCCGCCTACCGCGAAAAACGGGCTACAAGATTAACACCGGCGCCTGATGGCGGAGCAATGGCCGATCTGGGTTCGCACGGAATCAGCCTGTTGATGGCGTTTTTAAGCGAAGAACTTGAAATAACAGGCGCATTGCAGGGCGGCAGTTTTGCCGGTGTCCCGGCAGGGTCCGATTTGTTTAGTTCAATTTCGCTGGTTGACCTGAAAACCGGGGCGGTTGGAAATATGTCTGCAAGCCGTGTAAGTTCGGGTTCTGGCGATTTGGTAAATCTCGAAATTTTTGCTGAAAACGGAGCAATTCGTTATTCGTCGCAGACTTCAGAATATTTTGAATATTACATCGAAGGTTCGAATCAGTGGATAAAACAAATGGTGGGCAGCAATTACAAACCGGTTACAAGTTTTCCATCGGGGCACGTTCCGCCGGGCTGGCTGCGTTCGATGGTTCATGCGCATTACAGGTTTTTTACCGGCGAGGATGCAAATTCATTCAATACAGATTTAAGTCACGGACTTGCAGTTCAACGTATTGTGCGCAAAACAGCCGACCATCTGGCCGTTTTCAGAAAAAATTTCAAAAATGACGAATAGAAAAAGTGGCATTTTGCTGCACATAACTTCACTTCCAGGAGATGAGGGAACCGGTACTCTGGGAAAAAATGCATTCCGTTTTGTCGATTTCCTTGAAAAATCGAAACAGAAACTCTGGCAAATCCTTCCGCTGGGTCAAGTTGGTTATGGCGACTCTCCCTACCAGTGTTATTCGGCTTTTGCCGGGAATATTCAGTTGATTGATTTGGAATTGCTGGTTGAAAACGGATGGCTCGAAAAAGCGGATTTAAAAGCGAAAACACCCTTCTACTCCACTCAGGGTGACGGTCGGGCCGAGCGTAGTCGAAGCCTGATTTCAGTAACAAAAACGAATAGTCTTCAGAAAGCAGATTTTGAAAAGACCCGGCAATGGAAATTACCGTTGTTGAAAAAAGCCTACCATAATTTTCAAAAAAATACAGCGCCACATATTCAGGAGTATTTTTATTTTCAGTACGAACACAAATGGTGGCTCGAATATTTTGCTCTTTTTATGGCGTTGAAAGAACATTTTAAAGGTGAAATCTGGACCAACTGGCCCGATGAAATTAAATTCAGAAAGGCTGATGCAATTAATCAATTTCAGGAAGAATTAAAGGAAGAAATTGATTTCAGGATGTTTACGCAGTGGCTTTTTTTCAAACAGTGGCACGATTTAAAAAAATTTGCCAACATAAAAGGCATCGAAATTGTCGGCGATGTTCCGTTGTATGTTTCCACCGATAGCGCCGATGTGTGGGTGAATACAGATATTTTTCACCTGGATGATGAATTAAACCCGACACATGTTGGCGGTGTGCCGCCCGATTATTTTAGCAAAACAGGGCAGCTTTGGGGAAATCCCGTGTTTAACTGGCAGCGCTTGGAAGAAAGGCAGTTCGACTGGTGGATGGCACGGTTGCGGTTTAACCTGAATATGTTTAACCTGGTCCGAATCGACCATTTTCGCGGACTTGAATCGTACTGGTCGGTGCCGGCGGGAGAAAAAACTGCCATTAACGGAAAATGGGAAGCCGCAAAAGGTTATGAACTGCTGATGAAATTCAGAAACGAATATGGCAGCCTGCCTTTTATTGCCGAAGATTTGGGGTTGATAACCAACGAAGTTGAAAAACTGCGCGACGATTTACACCTCACCGGAATCAAAGTGTTGCAGTTTGCTTTTGGTTCGGATGCAAAAAACCAGAACCTGCCGCACAATTTCAAAAACAACTTTCTGGCGTGTACCGGAACACACGATAACGATACAACGCTGGGTTGGCTGACTTCGGCTAAAGGGAAGGAGAAAAAAATGATTCTCCGGTACCTTGGCGAACCTGAAAAATCCCTTCAAAAAGCTATTGAAATGGTTTGGGCTTCAACGGCAAAACTGGCAATCATGCCGATGCAGGATTTGCTGGGACTTGGAACCGATGCACGCATGAACACCCCCGGAACTGCCACCGGCAACTGGGGCTGGCGGTTTGAATGGAAACAGTTACTTCCGGAGCATGGTAAAAATCTGAAGGAGTTGACAGAGAAATATAACAGGTAGATTGGGTATTGATTCTGACACCCTTGCATAATACCGTGAATAGGTAAAAAGAACAATTTTTCGTAATTTAGCAATATGAAAAAAAGCAAGGAAATAAAGCTTGATTTTATAATTGATAAGTTGACCAATAATATTGAAAATGTGGTTACAGGCGATAGTTTTGCAACCGAAATTTCAATCATGACAACCAATGATCTCAAAACGGCAACAAAAAAAAACGGATGGCTTTTTAATTGGAAAAAAGAATTTAAAGAACCAACAAGAGACGTATATAAACTTACCATTGTAAATAATTCGTCAATTATTCAAGGGCTAATAAGTTTGGAAGTAAAATTGGATCATGTTTATATCCATTTAGTTGAAAGTGCTCCTTTTAATAAAGTTAAGACTAAAATGTATTCTGGTGTTCCGGGAAATTTGGTTGCTTTTGCCTGTAAATTTTGTTTCAGCGGGGACACGAAGGCAATGTTTCCTTCCTTTCTAAATCACAGATTGTTGACCATTATATAAAAACACTTGGAGCATTTCATTTTGGGGGCAGAGTAATGATTATTGATACACAAGCTGCCCTTAATCTCATTAATAAATATTTTCAAAACGATTAAGATGAAAACAAAAAAAATAGATTTAGATGTGGACTTCATCGGTGGACAGGGTTCTTTAACAAAAGCTGAGGAAAAGGCACTTAGTGAATTTTTTAAACAAAGCAAAAAAAGAATAAAGACTGGTTACAAAAGTTCCAGGCCAAATAAACGGCCAAACGTTACAGTATAAAAACTGGCACCTTATTTTGAAATTGTTTTTCGATAAAAATATTTCTTACAGAATGATCAAACATTTTAGCAAATATTTCCCTTAATCGATGCTTAGCGGTTTCGAGCGGCTTTGCGCATTGGTCGTATTCAAAGTTTTGATGAGCCACGAAAGCAACAAAAAAACGAATATACTCTCATTTCTATTAACCGGTTGAATCATGACAAACAAATTAAAGTAATGAATTTGTAAATTGTCCTATTGCATTTAAAACCATTTAGTGTTAACTTTATAAGCATTAAACTTTGACCCTAAAATTGAGTGAATATGAGAACAATTCGTCTTCTGGTCGGGACACTTCTCATTATTTCCGGGGTTCTGCACATCGTTGCATATTTTCAGGCTCCTGACAGCCCGGGAAGTATTCCCGTATTATCATTCGGAATTATCTACATGATTGTTGGAGCGCTCCTTTTCAACCGCAAAAAGTACCCACTTTACCTGGCGATTTTTGTAACGGTAATCGGGATGACACTTTCACTGATAAAATTCGGAATACCCGAATTGATTTCTTTGTCCGCCTTGTTTAAGTTGCTTGAAATAACAGCAGTCATTTGTGCTTTTAGTTAAAGTTAAAGCAAAATGAATTATTTAACTGTAATGCTTATTTTCTTTTTTTCCGGAATTGCCACGCACTTAACTGCACAAATGACAGCACAGGAACAGGAAACCATGAAAAATGATATAAGAGAGGTCGCCGGGATAATTTTCCGGAACCTTGGGAAGATGGATGCTGAAGCTCTTTTCCAATTCTATTCGAACTCCACTGACTTCATGTTTATTACAACTGATGGTTC